>NC_013190.1:0-42325 GCF_000024165.1 Candidatus Accumulibacter phosphatis
GACACCCTTGAAAGGTCAACGCATCGGGTACGTGCGGGTCAGCAGCTTCGATCAGAACCCGGATCGCCAGCTTGAGCAGGTCCAGGTGGACAAGGTATTCACCGACAAGGCGTCGGGCAAAGATACGCTGCGCCCGCAGCTCGACACGCTGCTGACCTTCGTGCGCGAAGGCGATACCGTGGTGGTGCACAGCATGGATCGCCTGGCGCGCAACCTCGATGACTTGCGCCGCCTCGTGCAAAAGCTCACCAAGCGCGGCGTACGAATTGAGTTCGTCAAGGAATGCCTGACCTTCACCGGCGAGGATTCGCCGATGGCCAATCTGATGCTGTCCGTGATGGGTGCATTCGCCGAATTCGAGCGTGCCCTGATCCGCGAGAGGCAGCGCGAGGGCATTGCGCTGGCTAAGCAGCGCGGTGCCTACCGGGGCCGCAAGAAAGCCCTGTCGCCAGAGCGTGCGGCCGAGTTACGTCAACGGGCCGACGCAGGCGAACAAAAGTCGAAACTGGCGCGCGAGTTCGGCGTCAGTCGGGAGACCCTGTATCAATACTTGAGAACGGATCAGTAAATATGCCTCGTCGTTCCATCCTGTCCGCCGCCGAGCGGGAAAGCCTGCTGGCGTTGCCGGACACCAAGGACGATTTGATCCGGCATTACTCGCTCAGTGATAGTGACCTTTCGATCATCCGGCAGCGGCGCGGGCCTGCGAACCGGTTGGGCTTCGCGGTGCAGCTTTGCTACCTGCGCTTTCCCGGCATTCTCCTTGGCGTCGATCAGCCGCTGTTCCTGCCCTTGCTGAAACTGGTCGCCGACCAGCTCAAGGTCGGTGTTGAAAGCTGGAACGACTACGGGCAGCGGGAACAGACCCGGCGCGAGCACCTGGTCGAACTGCAAACGGTGTTCGGCTTCCAGCCGTTCACCATGAGCCATTACCGACAGGCCGTCCACACGCTGACCGAGCTGGCCATGCAGACCGACAAAGGCATCGTGCTGGCCAGCGCCTTGATTGAGCAACTGCGGCGGCAGTCGATCATCCTGCCCGCGCTCAACGCCATCGAGCGCGCCAGTGCTGAGGCCATCACTCGCGCCAACCGACGCATCTATGAAGCCCTGTCCGAGCCGCTGTCGAACGGACACCGGCATCGCCTCGACGATCTGCTGAAACGCCGCGACAACGGCAAGATGACCTGGCTGGCCTGGCTGCGTCAGTCGCCTGTCAAACCGAACTCCCGCCACATGCTCGAACACATTGAGCGCCTCAAAGCCTGGCAGGCCCTCGACCTGCCTTCTGGCATCGAGCGGCTGGTTCACCAGAACCGGCTGCTCAAAATCGCCCGCGAGGGCGGCCAGATGACGCCCGCCGACCTGGCCAAGTTCGAGCCGCGGCGGCGCTACGCCACCCTCGTGGCGCTGGCCATCGAAGGCATGGCCACCGTCACCGACGAAATCATCGACTTGCACGACCGCATCCTGGGGAAGCTGTTCAACGCCGCCAAGAACAAGCATCAGCAGCAGTTCCAGGCTTCTGGTAAAGCCATCAACGCCAAGGTGCGACTGTACGGGCGCATCGGTCAGGCGCTGATCGACGCCAAACAGTCAGGCCGCGACCCGTTCGCGGCCATTGAGGCCGTCATGTCCTGGGACGCTTTCGCCGAGAGCGTCACCGAGGCGCAAAAGCTCGCGCAGCCCGATGACTTCGACTTCCTGCATCGCATCGGCGAGAGTTACGCCACCTTGCGCCGCTACGCGCCGGAATTCCTTGCCGTGCTCAAGCTGCGGGCCGCGCCCGCCGCCAAGGGTGTGCTTGATGCCATCGAGGTGCTGCGCGGTATGAACACCGACAACGCCCGCAAGGTGCCAACCGATGCCCCGACCGACTTCATCAAGCCGCGCTGGCAGAAACTGGTGATGACCGACGCTGGTATCGACAGACGCTACTACGAACTGTGCGCCCTGTCGGAACTCAAGAACTCCCTTCGCTCGGGCGACATTTGGGTGCAGGGTTCGCGCCAGTTCAAGGACTTCGAGGACTACCTGGTGCCGCCCGATAAGTTCACCAGCCTCAAGCAGTCCAGCACATTGCCGCTGGCCGTTGTCACCGACTGCGACCAATATCTGCACGACCGGCTGACCCTACTGGAAACGCAGCTTGCCACCGTCAACCGCATGGCGGCGGCCAACGATCTGCCCGATGCCATCATCACCGAGTCCGGCTTGAAAATCACGCCGCTGGATGCGGCGGTGCCCGACACCGCGCAGGCGCTGATCGACCAGACGGCCATGATCCTGCCACACGTCAAGATCACCGAATTGCTGCTCGAAGTCGATGAGTGGACGGGCTTCACCCGCCACTTCACGCACCTGAAATCGGGCGATCTGGCCAAGGACAAAAACTTGCTGCTAACGACGATCCTGGCCGACGCAATCAACCTGGGCCTGACGAAGATGGCTGAGTCCTGTCCCGGCACGACCTACGCCAAGCTCGCCTGGTTGCAAGCCTGGCATACCCGCGACGAAACCTATTCGACGGCGCTGGCTGAATTGGTGAACGCCCAATTCCGGCATCCCTTCGCCGAGCATTGGGGCGACGGCACCACGTCATCATCGGACGGCCAGAACTTCCGCACCGGCAGCAAGGCCGAGAGTACCGGCCACATCAACCCGAAATATGGCAGCAGCCCAGGACGGACGTTCTACACCCACATCTCCGACCAGTACGCGCCGTTCCACACCAAGGTGGTAAATGTCGGCGTGCGCGACTCCACCTATGTGCTCGATGGCCTGCTGTACCACGAGTCCGACCTGCGCATCGAAGAACACTACACCGACACGGCGGGCTTCACCGATCATGTCTTTGCTCTGATGCACCTCTTGGGCTTCCGCTTCGCGCCGCGCATCCGCGATTTGGGAGACACCAAGCTCTACATTTCCAAGGGCGAAACCGCCTATGACGCGCTCAAGCCGATGATCGGCGGCACGCTCAACATCAAGCATGTCCGCGCCCATTGGGACGAAATTTTGCGGCTGGCCACCTCGATCAAGCAGGGCACGGTGACGGCCTCGCTGATGCTCAGGAAGCTCGGCAGTTACCCGCGCCAGAACGGCCTGGCCGTCGCCCTGCGCGAGTTGGGCCGCATCGAGCGCACGCTGTTCATCCTCGACTGGCTGCAAAGCGTCGAGCTGCGCCGCCGTGTGCATGCCGGGTTGAACAAGGGCGAAGCCCGCAACGCACTGGCCCGGGCCGTGTTCTTCAACCGCTTGGGCGAAATCCGCGACCGCAGTTTCGAGCAGCAGCGCTATCGGGCCAGCGGCCTCAACCTGGTGACGGCGGCCGTTGTGCTGTGGAACACGGTCTATCTGGAGCGCGCAGCGCAAGCGTTACGTGGCAATGGCCATACTGTCGATAACGCGTTGTTGCAGTACCTGTCGCCGCTCGGCTGGGAACACATCAACCTGACCGGCGACTACCTCTGGCGCAGCAGCGCCAAGATCGGCGCGGGCAAGTTCAGGCCGCTACGACCATTGCAACCGGCTTAGCGTGCTTTATTTTCCGTTTTCTGAGACGACCCCTACCTGCGACTGCGCACCTTGCCGGGCGAACAGATGCAGGTCGACTGGGGTCACTTTGGCCACCTGGAAATCGGTCGAGCACGCCGGCCGCTGATGGGCTTCGTGGCTGTCCTCTCCTGGTCGCGGCAGATCTTCCTGCGCTTCTACCTCGGCGCCTACATGGAGAACTTCCTGCGTGGCCATGTCGGTGCGCTGACCGCCTGGGGCGGCTGCCCGCGGGTCGCCCTGTACGACAATCTCAAGAGCGCGGTCCTTGAGCGCCAGGGCTCGGTCATCCGTTTTCACCCGACACTGCTGGCCCTGTCGGGTCACTACCGCTTCGAGCCGCGCCCCGTGGCGGTGGCGCGGGGGAATGAGAAAGGCCGCGTCGAGAGGGCCGTTCGTTTTATCCGCGATGCGTTCTTCGCCGGCCGCCGCTTCACGGATGTGGACGATTTGAATGCGCAGGCCGACGCCTGGGTCATCGGGCCTGCCGGGGAGCGACGCTGCCCGGAGGACGAGGCGCTGACGGTCCATGAGGCTTTCGAGCAGGAGCGAACACGCCTGCTGACGCTACCGGGGAACGCCTTCCCGACCGACGAGGTCAAGGCCGTCTGCGCCGGCAAGACGCCGTACGTGCGCTTCGACCTGAATGACTACTCGATCCCGCATACCTGCGTGGCACGCACGCTCAGCGTCGTTGCCAGTCTGGATCAGGTACGCATCCTTGATGGCCAGACCGTGGTCGCAACCCATCGGCGCAGTTATGACCGCCGGCAACAAATCGAAATCCCCGAACACATCGCGACCCTGGTCGCGCATAAGCATCAAGCCGCCGCGCATCGTGGCACCGATCATCTGGTGCAGGCGGTGCCGACGAGCCGCGAGCTGCTCACGCAAGCGGTTGAACGCGGCGAACCGCTGGGACGCACGGTGCGCGCGCTGACCGAACTGCTGGAAGCTTACGGCGTGGCCGAACTGACGGCGGCGATTGCCGACGCGTTGGGGCGCGGCGTGCCGCATCCGAATGCGGTTCGCCTGGCCCTGGAGAAGCGCCGGCAGGCGAAGGCGGCACCGCCGCCGTTGGCGGTGCCTTTGCCGGAGCATGTGAAGCGGCGGGATGTCCGGGTTCGCCCGCACAGGCTCGATGACTACGATCAGTTGATGGGAGGTTCTCCGGATGACGAATGATGCCCGCCGCCAACGCGCGGCCGCTTTGCAGTTGCACGGGATCCTCGCGCACTGGGCCGAGTGTGCGGAGCAGCCCTGGCTGGATCCTTTGCTGTCCTGGGAAGAAAGCGAACGTGCCCGCCGCTCGCTCGAACGGCGGCTGCGCTGTGCCCATATCGGGCGCTTCAAGCCGCTGGCCGATTTCGACTGGACCTGGCCGCAGCAGTGTGATCAGCGGGCGATCGCGGAACTGATGACGCTGGACTTCGTACCGGCGGCCACCAATGTCCTCCTGGTCGGCAGCAGCGGCCTGGGCAAGACGATGATCGCCCAGAACATTGCGCATCAGGCGATCCTGGAGGGGCACACGGTATTGTTTGCGACGGCCGGGCAGCTGCTCGGTGATCTGGCTGGCCTGGACAGTGATTCGGCCCTACGCTACCGCTTGCGTCGTTATGCGGCGCCAGATTTGCTGGTCATCGATGAGGTCGGCTACCTGTCTTACTCGAACCGTCATGCGGACTTGCTCTTCGAGTTGATCAACCGGCGTCACGAGAAGAAGAGCACTTTGATCACGACCAATAAATCATTCTCAGAATGGCCGGAGGTCTTTCCCAACGCCGGTTGCGTGGTGGCGATGATCGACCGCCTGGTCCATCACGCCGAGATTCTCGCCATCAAGGGAGAATCCTACCGGCGCAAAGAGGCCCAGGAACAGGCCGCTGCCAGATCCAGGAAGCGCACGGCGAAGGCGGCGACGTGAAGCTCACTCATCAACCTTCCGGTTTGCACGATGGTCTCGACCTGCTCATCGATTCGCGCTGGTCGCCGGACCAGGCGCTGGCGGTCATCGAGCTGCTTGATGATTTACGCGATCGAATCTGGGCGCACTACGAGGTCGCTTTGCAGACCCGGTTCCGCGAGCAGCGGGTGACCTGCTGCGACGTCGAGACTACCGATCCGCCGTTCTAAGCCAACGTCACACGATCAAGACTCAGGGGGCCGCCGGGCCCCTGTTTCGTTCACGTCACACCGCTCACGTCGCCGCCAAATTCCGCCGCCATTTAATGCCGCCAGATTTCTGCGGATGTACGCAGCCGCTAACAACGGTGCAGTAACGGTAGAACAACGGTAAAAAAAGGTAGAACAACGATAAAACAACGCACGGTGTCGTTCTATTTCTGGTGTAACAACGCTGTAGGGCCGGGCAGGATATGTGAAGTAGGCCCACCCGCAGGCGGGTCGTCCTTCTTCACGAAGCCCTTATTCGCACTGCGTGCTCAACGGACATCCTGCTCTGCGAGGCAGCCGGCTATCGCCGCCACAAGGGGTAGAACAAGCAAGCCGTGTCACCAGCCGCCATTTCGTAGTCGGAAAACGCCGGAGACAAAGTTTCCGGCCATCCGACCTATCAGACACGGTTTCCCCGTGCAGCTTTCGCCCTGTCGAGACCATCGTTTGCGCCGCTTTGCCGTCCGGGGGGTGGGAAACAGGTGTTTTCCGACATCCGGCCAAAGCGCAAGGGATGCGTCCTGGCGTCTCGTGGGCTACAATGTAGCTCAATAACTTGGAGGATCAGATCATGTCCGCAAATGCCGTTGTCCGTGCCAGAATCGACGAGCACATTAAGGAAGAGGCGACCGCCGTGCTTGCGGCGATGGGGCTGACCGTGTCGGACGCCTTCCGCATCATGCTGACCCGCGTCGCCCGCGAGAAGGCACTGCCGTTCGAGCCACTGGTTCCGAACGTCGAAACCATCGAGGCGATGAAGGAAGCGCGCAATGGTGGCCTGAAGTCGTTCGCCACCGTCGAGGATCTGATGGCGGACCTGAATGCGGAAGATTGAACACACTGGCCAGTTCAAGCGTGACTACAAGCGCGAAACCAAGGGACCGCACCGGCAAACGCTGCAAAGTGACTTCGTCGCCATCGTCACGGCCTTGGCCCATGATCAGGTTCTGGCCGACAAGCACCACGATCATTCGCTCAGTGGGGATTGGAAGGACCACCGGGATTGTCACGTCAAGCCCGACTTGGTCTTGATTTACAGAAAACCGGACGACAACGTACTCCAGCTCGTCCGTCTCGGTTCGCACAGCGAACTTGGCCTGTGAGCAGCCGGGCTCCGTGACAAGGAAATGAAGGATACGGCGAGCGGAATCACCGATGTGGAACGGGTACTACACGTTCCAAAGCGACGGCACGGTGATCGACCTGGACCTGGATACGCTCGTGGCAGGGCCGGCGTGGGGATGACGGAATTTTCGGCGGTTCCGGCTTACAACCCCAGCCAGGTCGCTTCTCTATTCGAGCTGGCCAGCGATCTGGATGAACAGGTTTCCCACATGATGACCAATCTGGAAGAGGTGCAGGCAACGCTATCGCAATTGACGGCGCTGTACCCGGACAGCTTGAGCTGTGGAGGCCTGGACGGCGACGAATGATGGCTGGCCGCTCCTACTCTGGCCCATTAAGCGTCAGGTCGCCACGGCGGATCGCATCGCCAAGCACAAGGGACGCAATCCGCAGGAATGCGCCTCCCTGAAAAAGTGCCTGCCACGCAAGTGGATGAGCAAATGAAGCGCTGGCTTACTCCAAGGTGGCGGCTGGTGACACAACTGCTCGTTCCACTCCAGATTGACGGAATTTTCTGGGGTTCCGGCTTACAACCCCTTCGTGATTGACGACCAGCTTAATCGAAGCGGACGGCAATGCGCGTCCCCTCGCGCGTTTCGCAATAGCCCGCCGGTGCCTGGCGGGCGGGCCAGGTCAGGGTGCATCGCAGCACCGCGCCATCCGTGGCACGCAATTCTGGCGTGGCCGAGTACTCGTAGTGTTCGGGGTTGCTTCCAGCCGATACCCAGCTGGGACGCATGCTGCGCCTATCGTGCTGTTGCAAGGCCGCGATGTTTGCGTCGCGGCGTATCGCAAAGCCCTGGGCCGCAAAACGCTGTCCCTTGAATTCCAGGACCATTGCAGGCCCCTCACGCCCCTCGTGAGTGAAGGTGCCGATTGTGGCCTCTGGGTTTCCACTTTCCGGCGCGAGATCATGCGTATGTCCCACGCAACCGGTGAGCGCAAGCACGGCCAGACCTGCGATAGCGAACACTGTCTTCATCGTTGTCTTTCTCAAGGGGAAGTTACGGTGCGGCGCTCTCGGCGCGCTTCGACCCACTCATACATGAGCGGCAGTAGGAGCAGTGTCAGGGCCGTCGATGTCAGCAGACCACCGACAACCACGGTCGCCAGCGGCCGTTGCGTTTCCGCTCCGATACCCTGCGAGAGCAGCACTCATGACGCATAACTCGAAGAGGTGTTCATCGTTCGTACGCCCTAAGCCTATGGTTACGGTATTTTGCATGTTGCATCTTTCAATCATCGACGGAGCTTCAAAAGTACGCAAAAAATTCTTCTGGCGAAGTGAAGACACGGACTGGCTAGTCATGCTCCAAGCCCCAAATCAAGTGCGCGTCGATGAGCAGCCCGTAATAGGCCTTCAGGGCGATGACTTGCGCTTGCAAGGCGTTGTTCACCGCAGCCGTCGCTTGGCGACGCGTCAGCAGAAAAGCTTGTAGCTCCGCTTCGCCGAGCGCATAAGCCCGCTGCATCAGACGGGCGTTCTCTTGCATAGCCGCCGCGCCTTCGTTGGCGATCTGAAAGCTCTCGTAGCCACCGCGCGCAGTCGCCACGGCGCTTGCAATCCCTGCCTGAAGCTGGCGCTGTTTGAGTTCGGCTTCCTGGCGCGAAACCTCAACTGCCGCAATCGCCTGTGCACTGCGCAAGTCACGCGCGCCTCCCGGAATCGGAATGCTGATTGTGACTCCGGGAATGCGCTCGCGGCCGCCGATCTCCGAAGCCGTATAGACCCCGAACGTTGGATCAGGAATCTTCTCCGCACGTGCTCGTTCTGCCTGCGCTTGCGCTTTCCGGACTTGCGCTTGCACAAGCTTCAGTGCATGCGTTTCAGCCAGGATGCGCTCCTGCCAAGATGGCGCCTCGCTCCCAAGCACCAACGGCTCGGGCAGAGCCAAGAGCTGACGCTCGACGCCAGGAAAGCGGGTGGATAGACGTAACCAGGCTGCGGCAGCCTGCGTCTTTGCGTCATTGTCCATGCGTCGTTGCTCGGCCAGTTCGGCGCGGGTAATGCCCAGGTCCAATTTCGAGGCATCGCCGGCGCGAGCGCGTTTCTCCACGGCCGCGAGACTGGCTTGCATCGACTGAAGGCTGCTCCCACCCAGCTCGCGAGCGCGTTCCGCCGCCAGCCAGTCCACCCACAATTCCATCAGTTCACGAGCCGATGTGAGCAAAGCCTCGCCATAGCGCGCCCGAGACTCGTCGACGGTTGCCTTGCCGATACTGCGATCGGCTGTGGCTTTGCCGGGAAGCCGAATGGTCTTCTCGACACCTACGAACCATTCGTTGTAGCGGGGACCGTTTTCCACTCTGCGCTGCTGCCCATCAACGCGAGCGGTCCACTCATACGGAGATTGATCGAGAATGCTCGCCTCTTGCAGAGCCACGTCCAAGCCTGCCCGCGCCGCGGCGACGCCCGGGTCCTGCTCGAATAAAGGGCGCGCAATTGCGGTTGGCATGAGCCCCGGCGGATTCATTGGCTGCGCCGCAGATGCGGCCTTGACTACGGCGAAGATGCCGATCAAGAGCAATCTAACCATCATGCGATTTCTCCCGCTTCGACGACTGGGGTCACCCAGTAGCGCAGCCCCACGCCGGAGAATTGCTGACGCAGCGCTGCAAGCAGCGCCGCTTGACCAGCCGCCGCACAGATCACCTGCACCTCCGTGGCTCGCGCCCGACCCAGCACCTGTTCTGTCTGATCCAGAGACTCGTGGGCCAGACCGTGCGCGGCTGTCGCTGTACTGGTGAAGATCGTCGCACCGGGCCACAGGAGCAGCAGATCGAGTAGTTTTTCTTCGACCTCTGGCGGACACACCAGCGTCAAGCAAAGTTCAGACATGGGGAACCTCTCGTCTTGGGAAAGCAAAGCGCAAATACAGGATGGGCAACAGCATCAGCGTCAGCACCGTGGCGGTGGTCAGGCCACCGATCACGACAATGGCAAGCGGCCGCTGGATTTCCGAGCCCGGCCCGCTGGCAAAGAGCAGCGGGATCAATCCGAACGCCGTAATTGAGGCGGTCATCAGTACCGGGCGCAAACGCCGCTTCGCGCCCTGAACAACGACATCGCTCAATTTCATCCCTTCGCTGTGCAATTGATTGAAATAGCTAACCAGCACGACTCCGTTCAAGACCGCGATACCGAGCAGCGCGATGAAGCCCACCGACGCTGGCACCGACAGGTATTCTCCCGTCACCCACAAGGCGACGATACCGCCGACCAGGGCAAATGGGACGTTGCTCAGGATGAGCAAAGCCTGGCGCACCGAGCGGAAGGTCGAAAACAGCAGGACGAAGACCAGGCCAAGTGCGACCGGAACTACCACCGCCAAACGCGCAGCCGCGCGCTGCTGGTTCTCGAACTGCCCCCCCCAGGTGATGCGGTAGCCGGTAGGCAGGGACAACTTTTCCGTGACGAGCGCTCTGGCCTCTTCAACGAAGCCAACCAGATCGCGGCCACCGACGTTGGCGATGACCACGCTATAACGGCTGCCCATTTCCCGATCGATCTTGACCGGCCCTGCCGCCCGTTGCAGCTTGGCGACGCTGGTCAATGGCACCGTGCTGCCGCCCTGCGTCGTGATCCGCATGGCGCCAAATTCAGCCGGCGACATACGAACCGCCTCGGTGCCGCGCAATACGATGGGTGTGCGGCGGTTACCTTCGATCACGATGCCGGCCCGCTGCCCCTCGATCTGCGTGCGCAGCGCGTCCTGGATCTCTTCCACGCTCAAACCAAGGCTACCTGCCTGCAGGCGGTCAACCACCACCTGCAAGTACTGCACACCATCGTTCTGGACGGTGTAGACGTCTTGATTCCCCGGGACCGTCTTGAGAAGTGCTTCGACCTCGCTCGCATACGTATTGAGCTGGTCGAGATCAGGCCCGAATATCTTCACTGCCAGATCGCCGCGCACGCCGATAATCATTTCCGAGACGCGCATTTCAATGGGTTGTGTGAAGCTGTAGGAGATACCAGGCATGGGGTCGAGCACTTTGCGTATCTCGTCCATCAGTGCTTCCTTACTCTTCATGCGCCAGTGGTCTCGCGGCTTCAACACGAGGTAGGTGTCGGTCTGGTTGAGCCCCATCGGGTCGAGGCCAATTTCGTCAGAGCCGGCACGTGCAACGATGCCGGTGACCTCTGGGATGGCCTTCATGAGGGCCTGGTGAATCTTCAGATCGAGAGCGGCGCTTTGTTCCAGGCTGATGGAGGGCAATTTCTCGATACCGACGATCAAATCGCCTTCGTCCATCGTCGGCATGAAGGTCTTGCCAACCTGGGTGTACACCCCGCCCGCTCCCAGCAGTAGCAGCACTGCCACGCCGACGACGATACCCTGCCGTCGCAGTCCCCAGGCTAGGGCCGGCTCATAGAGTGCCAGCAATTTGCGTGGCAACCACGGATCCTCATGCTTGACCTCGCGCAGCAAATACGACGCCAGCACCGGAATGACGGTTAGCGAAAGCAGCAGCGACCCGGCCAGGGCAAAGACGATGGTCAGTGCCACCGGCACGAAGAACTTGCCTTCCAGATCCTGTAGCGTCAGAAGCGGCAGAAAGACGGTAATGATGATCAGGATCCCGGACGAGACCGGAACCGCAACCTCGCGCACTGCGCGATAGATGGTATGCAAGCGCGGCAGCTTGCCGGCCGTCGGGTCGGTCGCCAGGCGCTGTACGATGTTTTCGACCACCACCACTGCCGCGTCGAGCAACATGCCGATAGCAATTGCGAGGCCTCCCAGACTCATCAGGTTGGCCGACATACCGAAGCCGCGCATCAGGATAAAGGTGATCAGTGCCGCCAGAGGCAGTACTAGAGCCACGGTCACGGCCGCGCGGATATTGCCCAGGAACAGCCCCAGCAAAATGATGACCAGGACTGACGCCTCGAGCAGCGCTGCCGAGACCGCACCGACCGCCTTGCTGACGAGGGAGGCGCGATCGTAGAAAACGCCGAGCTGCACATCTTTCGGGAGCGTTGGTTGCAGTTCATCCAGTTTCTTGCGCACGCCTTCAACGACTTTTTGCGCATTGGCACCTGCCAGTCCCAGCACCAGTCCCTGGACGGCTTCGGCTTTGCCATCTTGCGTCACCACACCATAGCGCGTGACAGTGCCGATCTTGACCTCGGCCAGGTTGCCCAGACGAACCGGCGAATCGTCCTTGATCGTCACCACGATCGCACGCAGGTCGTCCAGGCTCGTGACACTTCCTTCGCTGCGCACCAGCAATACTTCGTCGCCTTCGCCCAACCGGCCCGCGCCATCGTTGCGGTTATTGGCGTCAATCGCCTCCTTCAACTGGGCCACCGTCACGCCGCTGGCAGCCATCTTGATCTGATCGGGCACAACCTCGAAGGCGCGAACGACGCCACCCAGCGCATTCACGTCGGCGACGCCAGGCACTGTGCGCAACGCTGGCCGGATGACCCAATCCAGGAGGCTGCGCCGTTCGGCCAGCGACAAGCCATCGGCGTCGACGGTGAACATGAACATTTCCCCCAGCGGGGTAGTGATCGGCGCCATTCCGCCCGTGATGCCGGCCGGCAGACTGTCCGTCAGGCCGCCCAGGCGTTCACTCACCTGCTGGCGCGCCCAGTAGATGTCGGTACCGTCCTCGAAGTCGATGGTTACGTCGACCAGGCCGTACTTGGTGACCGAGCGCAGGATTTTGGTTTTCGGGATGCCGAGCATTTCTACTTCGATCGGCACCGCGATTCGGCTTTCGACCTCCTCCGGGGTCATGCCGGGGGCCTTCATGATGATTTTGACCTGCGTGCTCGACACATCGGGGAATGCATCAATCGGCAAGCCGAGGTAGGCCATCCATCCCGCACCAGCGACAATCAGCGTCGCCAACAAGACGAACAGGCGCTGCGACAGGGAAAGCTGAACGAGACGAGCAAGCATCACTTGCTCTCCTTCGCGTCGAGCCAGGCGCCCTTGAGTGCTACCACGCCGCTGATGGCGATCTGTTCACCTTCTTTGAGCGGGCCTTGTACGCGCACACGCTGACCAGCGCTAACCACAACCTTCACGGGTCTGGCTTCGAAACCGTCCGCGGTGCGGACGAGGAGGTAAGCTTGTTCGCCGTCATGAACCACCGCGGACAAGGGCACATCCCAATTGCCTTGAGTAGCGGTGATTGGCAGTTCGACAGTTACCAACTCGCCGGGTCGAACCTCGCCGGTCTTGCCTTCGACGGCTGCCCGCAGTACTACTGTCTGACTGCCGTGGGAGACGGTCGGGCTTACGCTCAAGATTCGCGCCGTGAGGCTGCGGCCGAGCACTTTTACCTGGGTTCCGGCTGGCCAGCCCACACGTTCCGACACCGGAAGCTGAATATCGAGCCACAGAGAGTCCGTTTGAGCCACGTGCAACAAAGCCGTCGCTGCCTCGACTCGCTGGCCAGGTTTGACCGCGATAACGGTGACGATCCCGGCCTGCGTCGCGAGCAGAGTCACGCTGTCTTGGGGCTTGCCAGACGTCGCAATGCGCTCGATCGTCGCGGACGGCATGCCGCTTAGACGCAGCGCTGCCTTGGCCTGATTGAGCGTGGCTTCGGCTTCCTGCAGCGCCGCTCGCGCTTCCTGCACTCGACGTTTGGCAATAATTCCTTCATCAAACAAAGCGTGCTCGCGCTGCGCCGCTTGCCGTGCAAGGGTGGCGCGAACGGTTGCTTGTAACAACTGCAGCTGCAACTGGCCCAGTTCGGGACTGACGATGCGCACCAGTGGTGCGCCTGAAGGCACGACCTGGTTTTGCTGCACCAGCAATTGCGCTACTAGGCCGGCGACGGGCGAACTGATCACCTGTTCCGCTTCTGGCGGCACCACGACATGTGCGGGATAACTCGCCTTTACCAAGTCGGTATCATTCTGCAATGGCGTGGTTTGAATGCCCAACGCCTGAATCTGGCTGTTTGGAACGGTGAATTTTGCTGGCCGGTCGGCTGCCTGCGTGGTAGCCGTGAGGATGCACATCACGGCCATTGCCCATGCGCTTCCCGCCGGGAAGGGGGAGCTGCTTGTTTTCATTATCAACCTCTTTATAGCGTCTGCCGACACAACAAGCGTGACCACGCCGCTCGTCGAGCCAGGGGAAAGACAAACCTGCGGAACTCCGCGAGCGACGCGGAGTTAAACGAGGGATGCGCTACGGGGAGGTCGGAAAGGGGGCTCGAGTTCTGCCGGGAGCAGAGTGAGGGCGCTCGGTAGCACGATGGCTGTCCGAGCAGGCGGCTCAGCAAGGTGACTGACAGCCGAATTGGGAAATAGCTCGCAGTGGCTCAAGGCGTGCAACAGTTCATGTTCGGCATCGTTCGATGGTTCGGCGGCCGGATTGCTCTTGGCATCAAGCCGCGGCGCGTGATCGTGATTGATCGACGCGGTGCGCGTTTGGCGATCGTGATCAAGTTCGTGTGAAAACCGCTTCAAGTTGAAGCCATAGGCGCCGACGCTCATCACAAAAAAAAGGATGAGCATTAGTAGCCGTATGGTTTTTCGATGCGGCCTGTGCATTACAGATACTTTATGATTTTTCTGAAGTCATCGAGTGCAGCCGAACTGCCTGGGCGCAGCGTGATCGGTGGTGGGTCCGAGACAATGATTGAGGTGGTCATGCGCGAGGGTCTTTTTCCGCAGTGAGCATCTTCTCAACAGCGTGCAACTGCTGCGAGACACTCAGACAACAGCGGCCAGCTTCCATCATTCCGCCATGATCTGCAAGTGGCCTTCGACTTTCTCTAGCCGCTTGTTGATACACGAGTGCGATGGATGAATTGCTCCTTCTTTCATGGCGGCATCTTATCCTGGGAGGGGTACATTCTGTCTAATGGAGAGGTGGCTCATATCTTCCAACAGCAGCCTACTCGTCAGGCCAGCGCTTGCAGGCCTTGGTAGCCAACATAAAGACCAACGAGAAGGATGAGCGCAGCAGAGAAATACGGTGCTCTCCGCGCAAACTTGCCGAAACCGCTCCAGCGCCTGGAAACGTGTTTCACGCTCAAGGCTGCCAAGGCGCCAGAAAGCACCATCGTCAAGGCCAGGCCGATACTGAAGCTCAGCACCAGCGTCGCACCGAGCGCGATCTCCTTCAGTTGCAAGCACAGCAACAGCACGGTAATCGAGGCGGGACAGGGAATCAGCCCGCCAGTCAACCCGAACATCACGATCTGCCCGGTCGTCACTTCCCGATTGGTGAAACGGTGGCGGATATCGTTGGCATGCGCCAGTTCGTGCGGATCCTGGTATCCGGGAGCTGACACATCCAGCCCTTCGTAGTCCTTGATGGCGTGGTGCTGGTGGTCGTGCTCGACGAACTCGACATCATAGTCGTGGCTGTGGTGCTCATGACCCAGGCGCAGACGAGCCACGAATTCGTGTGGCTCTTGAATTTCCTGCTCCGACTCCACAAAGCCGTCGCGCTGCACGAACCGGAATGACTGGCGGCTACCGTCTGGTCGTTCGGTTTCGATCCTCACCTGATCGGCTGTCCAGGTGTGGCCGTGCCCGCTTTCTGCGAACAAGCGGAAGCGCGGCGGCACGCCGTCCTCGAACACATCCAGGCGTACCACGCCGTGACCGGTATCGATGCGTTTGCTGTCGTCATGATGATGATCGTGATCGTGGTCCTGCTCGGCAAGCTGCTGTTGTCGCCAGTTCCGCCAGATCATCCAGAGAGCAACGCCGATGATCACCAAGGCGGACGCCACCTGCAGATAGGGCTCACTGGTTTCCGCGTCCCATTTCTGGCCGAAGTACATGCCGCCAAGCGCGATCACCCACACCACAGCTGTGTGTGAAATCGTCGCCGACACCCCGAGCAGAACGGCTTGCCCCACCGTGCCACGAATCGCCACAATGAAAGCGGCCATCATGGTCTTGGAGTGGCCTGGTTCGAGGCCGTGCAGGCCGCCGAGCAAGATCGCACTCGGGATAAACAGCCAGGCGTTTCCCGCGCCCTGCGCCAGCAGGGTGGAAAAACTGGTCATCGTGTTTCCTTCAGAGATATTTGGTGATGGCTTTGAACTCGCGGATAGTCTCTTCCGCGCTTTGCGGCGCGTCGCGCACTGCTTGTTCAAGGCAGTGGTCGATGTGGTCGTGCACCAGCGTCTTCTTGGCATTGCCGACTGCGCTTTCGACGGCCTGCAGTTGCTGGGCGATCGCCAGACAGTCACGGCTGTCCTCAAGCATGGTGATGGTGCTCCTGAGGTGGCCTTCAGCCCGTTTCAGGCGCTTGATGATCTCTGGATGGGAAGTGTGCGTGCTCATACCTCGTATCCTATCCAGGGGGATAGGATACGTCAAGCCATTAAAAGGCCCCAAATCCCGCGATTGAAAACCTCGCCGGCCGGTTGCCGGGGCTCTTGCCCATGCTGAAGGCGCGCGAAGTGCGAGAGGGGCCACGCAAGAGGCGGCGGCAGTTCGCAGAGTACGCAAAAGCGGAGGGGTGGATCCCGATAGCATAGTGGTGGCACGAGTTCTGGACGAACGGTTCCTCGCGCAGTGCTGCACGGAGGAGTCTTGCCGGGGTGCCGAGCGGAAGCGGCTATGGAGAATTTGCCACGGGCTGCGCGAAGCTGCGGGTGCGGATGCTGTGGAACAAGTCGACGCTATCTGTAGCGACGCAAAATGATGTCGGCCAAGACACACAATCAAGGGGGCGTTCTGACGCAAATTAGTTGAGACGGATAGCGACTCCAGACGCACATTCGGTGATTCTCAAACCACATTACGTGAGACGAACGCACATTGTTGAGACGCTCAATCGCGTTCGCGGTGCGGATGGTCACAGTGGCAGTCCCGCTGCCCGCATCTCCTCGATTAGTTCCGTCGATCGCTGCGAATTCAGCAGGGCTTGGCCGTCGAGTCTATCGGCACCAGGCGCTCCGGATGTCGTATCGGCAAGGCCGCTAATCTGCGGCGCGAGGCCACGATCGCCTCCATCGGAACGGCGGCACCGGCGCCCACTATGCGCTCCGCTGGACAGTGGATACCGTGTCTGGTGATTCGTCGCCCGTTTCGGTGCGCAGCAAAGCAGTACCAGCGGCTTTCGGAGAACCATCACCGTTGACGTAGCTGTAAAGCGTGGTCGTCGTGATGCCCAAGCGCTTGGCGACGTCGGCAGTAACTGCCTTTGGATCCGACAGGGCTGCCATCGCCATGGTCAGCATTGCTCGATCCATCTTGCGCGGACGCCCACCCAAGCGCCCACGAGCACGTGCCGCCGCGAGACCCGCCTGGGTGCGCTCGGCGATCAGTTCGCGCTCGAATTCGGCGAAGGCTGCAAAGATGCCGAAGGCCAGTCGTCCATTGGCGGTGGTGGTGTCAATCTGCGCCCCGGCGCCGGTCAGTACCTTCAAGCCGATGCCCCGCACGCGCAAGTCTTCGGCGGTGTTGACCAGGTGTCGAAGATCACGCCCCAGGCGATCCAATTTCCAGAGGACGAGCGTGTTACCGGGCTGAAGCGCCTTGAGGCAAGCGATCAAGCCAGGACGCGCGTCATTGCGCCCTGAAGCCAGGTCTTCATAGATGCGCTCAGGGTCTACGCCCGCAACAAGCAGTGCATTGCGCTGCGGAGCTACCGTCTGGGAGCCATCGGACTTCGATACCCTGGCGTAACCGATTAGCAGAACTTCTTCGCTCCGTCAGGAAACAAGGAGCATAGGATGCAATCTTGTGTTGATTTTAGCAACGAGTTTTCTGGTGACCCGTCGGAGCAAAAAGCTGCCGCCTGCTGCCCACCAGAAAACCGGCCGTTTTCTTGGCGAGCTACACTGTGAAATGGCGGGTGTGAGCCCCCCGAGCCGCGTAGGAAAGTCGAAATTCATCCAGACGTTCGGTACCAATATTTCGTGAGCCCGCCGCTTTGACCGTCTGTGCCGCGAACGCGGTCGAGTGTCTCAACAATGTGCGTCCGTCTCACGTAATGTGGTTTGAGAATCACCGAATGTGCGTCTGGAGTCGCTATCCGTCTCAACTAATTTGCGTCAGAAAGCCCTCTTGATTGCGCGTCTGGGCCGACATCATTTTGCGTCGCTACAGCTAGGGGACGTCTCAGAAAACGGAAAATAGAGCACGCTAAGCCTTTTCGCCGCGCCATGACGCAAACAGCCCGCGCAAAGGCGGGCTGTCGATGGTGCCGGGGAAAGCCTGGAACTACCCGCAACTCCTGTTCTGCGCCTGAATCGGTGGGCATTTTACCGAGCCGAAGGAACAGAATACGCAACAGTCGCCGGAGTTGGGGCGCAGCAGGTTCTTGCAGTTGCGGCACTCGTAGTAGAACTGGCAAGCGTCAGTCGACATGGTTTCCTGCTGGGCGAATCCACAGTGTGGGGGTAGAACAAGCAGCCGTGTCACCAGCCGCCATTTGAGGAATCAGCTCACGAAACGGGAAAAAGTTGTACGCCAAGACCTCGATTAGCCGAGGTGCGTATGCCTTTTATGCCGAGGTTCTGTTTCCATAGACGCCAGCCCCTGCAAGATTCCACAGGCGTCCATGGCCTGCTCGCTCTGGCAGCGCTGACGTAGCTCACTGAGCTGCTGCTTGAGCTGAGACAGCTCGGCCATACGCACATCGACGTGGGCAATGTGTTCGTCCAGTAGTTGATTGACGCCACCGCAATCACCGGCAGGCTGATCCATCAAACCCAGTAGCGTGCGGATTTCCGCATGCGTCATATCCAGGGCACGACAATTCCGTATAAAGCGAAGCCGCTCGACGTGGAACTCGCCATAGCTGCGGTAGTTGGCCCGCGTCCGTGCCGGCGCGGATAGCAGTCCTTCCTTTTCGTAGTAACGCACGGTTTCCACCGTGCATTGCGCCACTTGGGCGAGTTCACCGATCTTCACGGGTAGTCTCCAAAACACTTGACCCTATAGTAACTTCAGGGTGTGAAATGGACAATATACCAACAATTGGACGACGCCATGCCCTCTCGCCCCGTGAAAATTACGCATGTTCACCACGCATGCGGCGACGATCAGTCTCATGCTCACGGCGCTTTGCCCGCTCATCACGATCATGGGCATTCGCACGACCATGGTCATGAGTGTGGCGCTGCCGATCCGTCACCAACACCGCCATCAGGCAACGCCAGTCTTGTCACAGCCAAAATTCCGGCCGGCTACACACTCACTCGGTTACGCGTCGCACAGATGGATTGCCCGACCGAGGAGGCGTTGATCCGCAACAAGCTGGGTGGCCTAGCCACGGTGAGCGGGATGGAATTCAACCTCATGCAGCGGGTCCTGACCGTTGTCCACCAGAACAACACGCTAGCTGCCGTTGAGACGGCCATCCGTGACTTGGGCATGAGTACCGAGCCAATGGAGGCAAGCAGCCAAGGCCGCGCGCCCACCGAGGCAGTCAGTAAGCCTTGGTGGCCGTTGGCGCTGGCCGGGCTTGCCGCTCTCGGCGCGGAAATTGTCCATTGGCTTGGCTTGCCGGAATGGTTGTCCGGACTGTTGGCTCTCGTCGCCATCACAATCAGCGGTGTCGGCACTTTCAAGAAGGGCTGGATTGCGTTGCGCCACGGCAATCTCAATATCAATGCCTTGATGAGCATTGCCGTGACGGGTGCGGTATTGCTGCGGCAGTGGCCGGAAGCGGCCATGGTCATGGTCTTGTTTACTGTTGCCGAGCTGATCGAAGCGAAGTCACTTGATCGGGCACGCAATGCCATTCGCAGCCTGGTGCAGTTGGCGCCGGAAATGGCGACAGTACAGCAGGCGGACGGTGATTGGGCCGAACTGCCTGCCAAGGCCGTGGCCATTGGCCAAATCGTGCGCGTCAAACCTGGTGAGCGCGTCGCCCTTGATGGTGTCGTGACGGCTGGGCGATCAAGCATCAATCAGGCGCCTATTACCGGCGAGAGCTTGCCGGTCGACAAGTCGGCTGGAGACAGTGTATTCGCCGGGACCATCAACCAATCGGGCTCCGTCGAATTCCGGGTTACTGCCGAATCCACGCATTCGACCTTGGCACGCATCATTCACGCGGTCGAAGAGGCGCAAGGCGCACGTGCGCCAACCCAGCGTTTCGTCGATCAGTTTGCCAAGATCTACACGCCGGCGGTGTTCGTCTTCGCCATCGCGGTAGCCCTTGTGCCGCCCCTGCTACTTGGTGGCAGCTGGCAGGATTGGGTATACCAGGCGCTGGTTCTGCTGGTCATAGCCTGTCCGTGCGCCTTGGTCATTTCCACGCCCATCACCATCGTCAGCGGTCTGGCAGCAGCAGCCCGCCACGGCATTCTGATCAAGGGCGGTGTTTATCTTGAGGAAGGTCACAAGCTCGCGTGGCTGGCATTCGACAAGACCGGCACCATCACGCACGGCAAACCGGTATTGACCGATACGGTCTTGCTCGATCAGACGGACGGAGTGGATGCCGTCCGAGTTGCCACCAGTCTTGCTGCACGCTCCGATCACCCGGTTTCTCACGCCATAGCCACAAGCGGACAACGGAACGACACCGTCCTGCTTGATGTAGCGGACTTCGCCGCCATTCCAGGGCGAGGTGTGCTCGGAACCGTTGGCGGCGTGCAATATCAGCTTGGTAACCATCGGTTGATCCATGAGCTTGGCGTATGTACTCCTCCCCTGGAGGCTCGGCTTGGTGAATTGGAAGAGCAAGGCAAGACGGTCATTCTGCTCACCGATGGCGAGCGCGTGCTGGTCCTGTTTGCGGTGGCCGATACGGTCAAGGACAGTAGCCGCGCCGCGATCCGGGCGCTACATGAGTTGGGTATCAAAACAGTCATGCTGACCGGCGACAACGCACACACCGCGCGAGCCATCGCGGCCCAGGTTCAGATTGACGAAGCCTTGGGCGATCAACTGCCGGAAGACAAGCTGCGCGCTATCGAACGCTACGCGCAAACAGGCAAGGTTGGCATGGTGGGTGACGGCATCAACGATGCACCAGCGTTGGCTCGAGCTGACATCGGCTTTGCCATGGGCGCGGCGGGTACCGATACGGCTATCGAGACTGCTGACGTCGCACTGATGGATGATGACCTGAACAAGATTGCGCGTTTTGTCCGCCTGTCGCGCACTACCCGGACGGTACTGGTACAGAACATCACGCTGGCATTGGGCATCAAAGTCGTTTTTCTCGCACTCACGCTACTCGGTATGGGCACTATGTGGATGGCGGTATTCGCTGATATGGGCGCGAGTCTTCTGGTTGTGGCCAACGCTCTAAGGCTGGTGCGCCGATGAGCTGGAAATTTGTCCTCTACGACTGGGGTGGTCTGAACGTTGCGTTGTTCCGAGCCATCAATGCAGGCACACCCGAAGCATTCGCGCCGCTGGCGTGGTTCTTCAGCCTCATAGGTGTTGGCGGCAGTCTGGATCCGCAGAAGTTTGGCGGCGACAATGCCGATCTGCATACCGGTTCGCACCAAGAAAGGCTTCTTGGTTATACTTCGCCCGTGATCAAGCGCCTCGTCCTTATCCTCTTGCTAGTAGTTGCGCCGCTCCAGGCTGCTTGGGGCGTGGCGGGCGGCTATTGTCCGCATGACGAGCGGAGTGCGGACACGCAGCATTTTGGCCATCACGTACACCAGCATCAGGCGGCCGACCAGAACGACGTCGGCGATCCAACCGCGACAGGTTCTGATGCCGACTGCTTCTCGTGTCACCTCGGATGTGTCGGCGTCACCATGTCACCTGCCCCAGTGCTGTCGTCCACGCCAGCATCGTCGGCTGTCGCCCCCCCCGCTCGCTTTCCCCTCTCCGTCTTTCTCCAGGGTCCAGAACGACCCAATTGGGCGCCCGCCGTCTGATCCGGCGGAACGTCCACAGCTTTCAACCGCAAATTCTCTCCTTAAGCCCCAGAACAGGGGCTAAGCGGCCGTCGCAAACGGTGCTTCAGAGTAATGGCGGCCACCAAGCTAGAACCGTGGCGCAATCGCGCAAATCGGCGGCAAACGCCTGCCAATACGGGCTTTCAGCGCGCCTCCCGCGGCAACAACTGATAAATCCAAGGCCAACTTTCTGGTCGCCTTGCCGCCTACATGCGCGGGTATCAAACGGAGATTTCAACGAGACATGCATTCAAATATTCATCGTGGGCGTGTGGCCCGCTTCATCACAACGCTGATCTTGGCGGCCGCCACGTCGGCGGTGCTGGCTGCAGAGTCACCCCTGACCTTGGCAGCGGCCTTGCAGATTGCCGAAGCGGCCAACCCCCAACTTCGGGCAGCGCAAGCCGATCTGGCCGCCACCGAGGGGCAACTCGCTGATACCCGTGGCCTGCTCTGGAACAACCCGCAACTAACCGCCGAACAGGCCCGCCGCAAGGTTCCTCTCCCGGGCCAGGGAGATGACACCCTGCGGGAGTGGGGTGCCGATCTTTCCCAGACCCTGGAGATCGCAGGTCAGCATGGCTATCGTCGCAGCGCGGCTGAGCAGGATCTGGCCGCACTCAAGGAAAGCATCGAAGAGACCCGCCGGCGGGTCCTCGCCGAGGTCGAGCAAAAGTTCGTCCAGGTATTGGGCCTGCAGACGCGTGCTACGACCGAGGCTGAACTGGTCAGCTTGATCAGGGATGCTGCTGGAGCGGCAAGAAAACGCTTTGCGGCGGGCGAGGATACCAAGCTCGACAGCAATCTCGCGGAGGTTGAGCTCGGCCGCGCCGACAATCAGCTGCAAGCGGCGCGCGAACAGCTCATCCAGGCCCGCGCAGATCTCGCCGCCACACTGCAATTGCCGGCCGAAGCGCTGCCGGAAGTACGAGGGACACTGGCCCCCGAAGTGGCCACGCCATACACCCTGGACGAGCTGCTGGCCGCAGCCGCTGACCGGCCGCGATTACGTGCGCTGGAGTACCAGGAGCAGGCCGCCCGCAGTCGCCTGGGCTTGGAGCGTGCCGCGGCATACCCGGACGTGACTGTTGGCGTTTTCACGGCCCGTGAAGGATCAAGCGATGCACGCGAGCAGATCACCGGCGTTTCCGTTTCCTTACCCCTGCCACTGTTTCGCCGCAACGCCACCGGCATCGGCAGAGCGGTCACCGACGTGAGCAAAGTCCAGATTGAGCGCGAAGTGGCCAATCGGGACGCGCGCGCAACGGTCCTGGCTCTGTGGCAGAAGCGGGAAAGCCTGCGTGGTCGGGTAAAGCAGCTCGATCAAGTTGTCCTGCAACGCCTGAACGAGAACAAGCGTCTGTCCGTAGCAGGCTACCGGGCCGGTGAGATCAGCCTCACTCAACTCTTGCTAGCAACCCGGCAAGTTCTCGATACCCGCCGCGAAGTGCTGGAGGCCATGACCGATCTGGCCCTGGTGCGCATCGAACTCGAGCAGGCAGCGGGCTGGCATCGGCAGCCGAAAGGCTCGTGATGAGTCATCACCGAGTCGCACACCGCACCCGTCACCTGAAAACGTATCCATTGAAAGATCATTCATGAACAACCTATTCCACGTACTCCCGGCGCAGCGGGCTGCACTTTTCGCACTCGGCTTCTCCGCCCTGATTCTCGGCGGCTGTGGCAAGACCGAATCTCCGGCCACCGCCGCCAAAGCCGGCACGGCAATGAGCAGCGCCGAAGAGCAGCACGCCGCTGCCGAGAAGCCAGGCGAACACGCTGCGAGCGAGAAAGCCGGGGCACACGCTGGGGAGGTTAGCAAAGACGGGGACGACCACGGCGACGAGCATGAAGCCGGGGGGGTGGAAGCACTCAAGCTCAGTGCCGAAGAGATTCAATCTGCCGGCATCGAGAGCGCAGAAATACTGGTGCAGGAAGTGAGCGAACCGCTCACCCTGACCGCCACCATCCGCCCGAATCAAGACCGCATAGCGCACGTGGCGCCACGCGTCCCTGGGCGCATCGTCAATGTCAAAACCAATCTCGGGGACCAGGTAAAGGCCGGGCAGACGCTGGCCGTTCTCGATAGCCTGGAAGTCGGCGACGCGTACTCGGCTTACCTGCAGGCAGCGACCCAGCAGTCGGTAGCCAAGGCCGACTTCGAGCGCGCCGAGAAGCTGCACGGCGATCAGATCATTGCCCAGAAAGACCATCTGCGCGCCCATGCCGAGTACGAGAAGTCCAAGGCCGCTCTCGCAGCGGCCAGGGACAGGCTGCGCATGCTGGGTGTGGACGCCTCGCCTACGGGCGACGGCAAAGCACGATCCACCTTCCCGGTCAGCACGCCGTTCGCCGGAACGGTAATCGAAAAGCACGCCATCCTCGGCGAGCTCTCCCAGCCAGACAGTCCGCTTTTCGTCGTCGCCGACCTGTCGAAACTGTGGATCGCAGCCGATCTGTTCGAGAAGGATCTCGGCCGCATCCAGGTAGGCGCCAGTGCGATTGTTACCGTCGCCGCCTATCCAGACGAGTCCTTCGAGGGCACGCTGACCTACATCGCGGCAGTGGTCGACAAGGAGACCCGTACCGTGCAAGCGCGTGTGGAAGTGACGAATCTGGACGGCCGGCTCAAACCGGAAATGTTCGCCACCGTCGCCATCCGTACCATCGAGACGACCAGACAGGGTGCGACAGTCAAAGCCTTGCTGGTCCCCACCGAGGCCGTCGTGTTGATGAATGGTCAGCCCACGGTGTTTATCGAGGACAGCGACGGCTTCGAGCCGAGAAATGTCGTGCTCGGGCAGAAACTGCGTGGGCGCCTGGTGGTCAAGAGTGGCCTGGCGGCGGGCGAGCGGGTGGTGACGGCGGGCGCTTACGCCCTTAAGGCACGCATCATGAAGTCGGAGCTTGGCGCAGGTCACGGGCACTGAGGGGAAAACCATGCTGAACCGTATCGTTGATCTCTCATTGCGCTACAAGCTGCTCGTCTTGCTGGCTTTCGTGCTGATGGCTTTCTTTGGCGTCCGCGCCTTTCTCAACGTCCCGGTGGATGCGTTCCCGGACGTTACCCCGAACCAGGTCAACGTCTATACAGAGTCGCCTGGACTGGCCGCCGAAGATGTCGAACAACTGCTCACGACGCCGATTGAAACGGCCATGGCTGGCCTGCCTGGGGTCGAGCAGATTCGCTCGGTTTCCCTATTCGGCCTGTCTTACGTCGGTGTCTATTTCAAGGATGATGTGGACATCTACTTCGCCCGGCGCCTGGTCGGAGAGAAGTTGCAGGAGGCCAAGGAACGTTTACCCGCAGGCTATGGCGAGCCTTCTCTCGGACCGAACAGCTCGGGGCTTGGCCAGGTTTTTTGGTACACCGTGGAATCGGCCGACGAGAAACTCTCGGCCATGGACCTGCGCACCTTGCATGACTGGACCGTGCGTCTCATGTTGCGCACCGCGCCGGGGGTAGATGACGTCACCACCTGGGGTGGGCAGGAAAAGCAATACCAGGTCCAGATCAATCCAGAAAAACTGATCAAGTACGGACTCTCCTTCAAGGCCGTCATGGAAGCGCTTGCCGCCAATAATCGGCAGGTGGGCGGACAGTACATCAACCTCGGCCAGGAGCAATATCTGGTTCGCGGCCTTGGTCTGGTGGCCAACACCACGGACATTGGCAACGTGGTCATTGCCGAGCGCGAGGGCGTGCCGATCCACGTGCGCGAGGTGGCCGAAGTCAAGGAAGGCCCGGCGCTGCGCTTCGGGGCAGTGACGCGCGACGGCAAGGAGGTGGCTCTCGGTATCGCCCTCGCACGGATCAACGAAAACCCCAAGAATGTCGTTGATGCGGTGAAGCAGAAACTCGATCTCGCTGGCCAGGCGCTACCTCCTGGCGTCAGCATCAAGCCGGTCTACGACCGTACCGAGCTGGTCGACAAGGCGCTCGCGACCGCCGAAAGCGCCCTCGTGGAAGGATCGATCCTGGTGGCGATCGTGCTCTTCCTGTTCCTCGGGGAAATTCGCTCGGCAGTGGTCGTGATCGCCACTTTGCCGCTGGCGATGCTGTTCGCCTTTCTGATGATGCAATATTTTGGGCTGTCGGCCAATCTCATGTCTCTGGCAGGTCTGGCGATCGGCATCGGCATGATGGTGGACGGTGCCGTGGTCATGGTGGAGAACGCCTTCCGCTTGCTCTCGCATAAGACTGGTCAGGTCGTAAACCGCACTCACGTCATGCTGGAAGCTGCGCGCGAGGTCATCAACCCGATCGCTTTTGCCATTCTCATCATTATCGTGGTGTTCCTGCCGCTTTTCTCGCTGACCGGTCTGGAGGGCAAGCTGTTCAAACCCATGGCCTTCACGATCACTTTTGCCATGGTGGGCTCGCTGATTCTCACGCTTACCCTGGTGCCTGTGCTCGCCGCGCTGATCCTGAAACCCAAGGAAGAAAAAGACACGTTTCTGGTCCGCTGGATCAAGGCTGGCTACCTGCCGGTTCTCGACTGGGCGCTGGAAAACAAGAAGAAGGTGATCGTCGCTTCGCTGACCTTGCTCGTCTCGGCCCTCGCCACCTTCCCCTTCCTCGGCAAGGAGTTCATGCCGACGCTCCAGGAAGGCGCCATCATGTTCAGAGCGACCGGCATCCCGTCGACCTCGCTGGAGGAGTCGATACGCGTCTCGCAACAAATGAATGATGTACTCAAGAAAGAGTACCCACAGACCAAGATGGTGCTGGCCACCATTGGACGCGCAGAGAAGGGCGAAACCGCCGACGCCAACTACATGGAGGTGTTGGTAGAGGTGAAACCGCAAGCTGAGTGGCCTGAGAAGATGTCCATACCGGAACTTTCAGACCGCATGAAGGAAACCCTGGAGGTGGCGCTACCGACCGTGGTGGTAGGCAACACCCAGCCAATCCAGATGCGCGTCGAAGAACTGATCTCGGGCGTACGTGCAACGCTTGCCCTCAAACTTTACGGACCAGACCTCGCCGAACTCGACCGCCTGGGCGCAGAAAGCAAGGGCATCCTGAGCAGTGTACCTGGCGTCGCCGACCTGTCTCTGGAAGCCAACAAGGGCAAGCCGCAACTGATAGTGAAGGTCAACCGCGAAGCAGCCGCGCGTTTCGGGATCAACGCTGACGAGATTCTGGAGATGGTGCAGGCCGGAATCGGCGGGATGGCTGTCAGCACGCTCATTGATGGCGTACGCCGCTTCGACATTCAGGTGCGTCTCGATGCAGCATTCCGTGATACGCCGCAGGCAATCGGTAATATCCCGGTGCGTACCTCATCCGGCGCCATGGTCCCGCTCTCGCGCGTGGCGACGGTGGAGATGGACGAGGGCTATACCTTCGTGCGCCGCGAGCAATTGAGTCGCTATGCTGTCTTGCAGATGGACGTGAGAGGCCGCGACGTGGACGGTTTCGTCCAGGAAGCGGACGAGAAAATCCGGAGTCAGCTGAAGCTTCCCGAAGGCTACTGGATTGAATGGGGCGGGGCTTTCGAGAATCAGCAGCGGGCGATGGCGCGACTGGCGCTTATCGTACCGCTCACCATTGGACTCATCTTTGTCCTGCTGTACACCGCCTTCAACTCGCTGACCCTCGCCACGCTAATTATTGCCAACGTGCCCTTCGCGGCAATTGGCGGGGTCTTCGGACTGGCGATAACCGGCCAGTACGTCTCGGTGCCCTCGGCGATTGGCTTCATCGCCGTGTTCGGGGTAGCCATGTTGAACGGTATCGTACTGGTGTCATTTCTCAACAACCAGCGTGGCCAGGGCTTGTCGATCCGTGACGCGGTACGACAGGGGACGGAGCTACGCCTGAGGCCCGTACTGATGACCGCCTCGGTGGCCATCCTCGGCCTCATCCCGATGTTGCTTGCGCAGGGCGTTGGCGCAGAAACACAACGGCCTTTGGCGACAGTCGTCGTCGGTGGCCTGCTCACCTCGACGGCCCTGACGCTGCTCCTGCTGCCGCTCATGTACGAGTGGGTCGAGACGCGCCGCGAGCGTCGCACCAGAACTTCACAGTGAAAGGCACAAAGATGAATACAGTGATCGCTATCGTCGGTCTGGCCGCGCTGACGCTTACCGGTTGCGCAGGGCATACGCACGCGCTTGCGCCGGCAAGTGGCAACCCAAGCGTCACGGTTGGCACCTTCAGTCACGAGGGGCGCGAGGCGCCTGCAGTGGTCCTGGAGGTCGGGGGGCGGCGTTTCACCGCCCAGGGCTTCGCAATACGCCGCGACGCGAACCGCTCGGCCTTGCAACAGCACGACAGTCGCGGCCGGCGTCCCAGCGGGATCTCGCCTGGAAGCGATACCGAACACTACCAATACTCGGCCAATCCGGAATTGCGCGCGGCGGATGGCGCGGTGCTGCGATGCACCCTGACCTGGCCTGCTCGGCAAGCGCCTGCGGGCTATTGCGAGATGGCGGAAGGGACGCGTATCGCTGTCCGCTTTGAGTAAGCGAATCGGAAATCACGAATAATCCAAAGGAGAACTGACGTGAAGGAAATCAAGGCATTCATCCGGCAGCACCGCATCGCCAACGTGCTTCAGGCGCTGCGCGATCTGAAGGCTGCCGACATCAGCTATCACAACATCACGGTATCCCAGGTGCAGCGACCCTTGGTGAGCGAGGACCCAGCGCAGCAGCACTACGCCATGGATCTCGCCGAAGCCGTCGTCTCCGAATACAAACTGGACCTCGTATGTACCGATGAAGTGGCCGACGAGCTGATTGGCGCCATCACGACAGCGGCGCATACGGGTCTGCCGGACGCCGGCTGGATCTTTGTGAGCGAGGTGACGACGGCGATTGAAATTCGCTGAAAGCCTGCACAACTTGCAGCTTTCCGAAGCTTCACCCTCAAGCCGACCGTATGACGACCAGCTGGGTGTTTCGGACCATGGCCTGACGCCCAAGGCGTGGCGCAACGGCGTGATTACCTTCGAGGTCGTCTTCGAGGTCGTGTCCACGCTCGGCGTCGCGGCCATCGCCTGCGCGAGGCCGGCGACCCGCGCCATCGCGGGCGCGTATCTGGCCCAGAAAACCATTGGGGAGGCCATCGAAGCGTACTCCGGCTTTTGGGCCCTGGATGAGGCCTACCGCCCGGTTCGGGTCGAAGCGGAAATGATCGACCTGCAAACCGGCCGCACGGTGTGGGCCGACAGCGAAACCGGATTCTCCAACCGGCGTTTGTCGCGCATCTATACGACCGTCACGCCCGGCGAGCGCAAAGCTCAACTGAGCGTCGCTTTGCATGAAGCCATCATCAAGGTTGTGCATGATTTCGAGCAGAGCGCTGGCCGCCATGCAGGTCCCGCCGCCGCTCCTACCTCGGACAACAGGCAGCCTTCTGCTGAATAGGCGGACACGGCACCGAGCCGAACGAACAGAACACGCAGCAGTCGCCCGGATTCGGGCGCAGCAGCGCGTGGCAGGCCGGGTACTCGTAGTAGAACTGGCAGGCGTCCGTGGACGACTTTGTAATCATACGCTTGCGGCATGTTTTGGCATATGCTGTCCGAGTGCCGAGGCCCTGGCCTCATAGAGCGCCTGCGAGGCGGATTTTTGAAAACAGTGCTTGAAGAACCGCAGGACTTGGCGGCTCACCTTGGAGGTGTAGCGGAATACCGGGGTGCTGTGCTCCAGTCGGGGCGGTCGGTCCCGTCGGTGGCGGAGGTCTGGCGACGGTCCTGCTTGCGCAATGCTTTCTCGGGCGGTAACAAAAACCGAGCGTGCCAAGCCGGCGGTGTCGCAGCTCGTTTTACCCCTGTTCTTGTTTACGGGTAGTGGAATTTGGCATTGCAAAAGTCAAACCTGAAACGCTCCGGCCCATAGGCCAGACCTCCCCTCCTGGACTATCGATAACGTATTTTATCAATAGTTACGCGGGGTGGTGTTATGGCGCCATGATCTGCTTTCTTGTAGACACATCGCCCGCAATATGATATTGCTGATGATATGAGGCTTGTTCTCGACACTAACGTTATCGTTGCTGCTATGCGCAGTCCAACTGGCGCTTCAGCCGCCTTGTTGATGGCCGCCCGTCGGGGCGAGGTGACGCTTGTGGCCAATGTGGCGCTGGCGCTCGAATACGAAGCGACCTGTTGTCGACCTGAACACGGCATAGCTGCCGGTCTTAGCCCCGCCCAGGTGAGCATCTTTCTGGATGCCGTCATCGCCATGGTCGCGCCGGTTGAGACGCATTTTTTGTGGCGACCGCTGTTGCGCGATCCCGGCGACGAACTGGTGCTCGAAGCCGCCGCCAACGGCCTCGCGTCGGCTATCGTGACGTTTAATCAACGCGATTTCGGCACTGTGCCCCTGCAATTTGGCATCGAAGTATTGACCCCTATCACCGCCTTACGGAGGATCAGACTATGAGAAATTCTCAAAGCACCTACCCGCTGCGTCTGCCTAATTCGATCAAGGCCGAAGTTGTGCGCCGCGCCAAGGCCGACGGCACGAGCTTAAACCAGTTCGTGGCGACCGCTGTCGCCGAAAAGCTGGCGGCCATGAACACCGCGACGTTCTTCGCTGAACGTCGGGAGCGGGCTGATTTTGATGCTTTCGACCGCATTATGCAGCGCCAGGGCGGTGAGCCGCCGCAGCCAGACGATCTGATTCCTTGAACCGGACGCGGCCATGACCACGAGCGGCCTGCCAGCCACCCTGCCCTCCGCTTCCCGGCTCCTGACCGCCGAGCAGTTCCAGCGCCTGGCCGATGTTCCCCCCGAAATCGAATGGTTTGCCAATCTCGGCAACAAGGCCACCCGCCGCGCCTACGAAAACGCCCTCGGGGATTTTATGAAGTTCACCGGCATCGTGAAGCCCGAGGAATTCCGCACCGTGATCCGCGCCCACGTCATCGCCTGGCGTGACGACCTGGTGCAGCGCGCCTTGAGCGGCATGACCGTCCGGCATCGCCTGGCGGCCCTGTCGTCGCTGTTCGAGTCCCTGTGCGAGAAGAACGCCGTGACCCATAACCCAGTCAAGGGGGTCAAGCGCCCACCGGTGGAAAGCTACGAAGGCAAGACCCCGGCGCTCGGCGACCACCAGGCGCGCAAGCTGCTGGACGCGCCCGACGGCGCGTCGCTCAAGGGCAAGCGCGACCGCGCCATCCTGGCCACCCTGCTCTATCACGCTCTGCGGCGTGACGAGCTGTGTCGGTTGACGGTCAAGGACTACAAACACGAGCGGCGCGGGGTGCCGCACCTCAAGGTATTCGGCAAGGGCGGCAAGATCCGTTATGTCCCGCTGCACCCCGCGGCCGGCGGCTTGATCGGCGACTATCTTGAGATCGCAGGGCATGGCGCGGACGATGCCGGCGCCCTATTCCGGCCGCTGCGCAACAACTGCACTACTGGCGGACTGGAAAGAGCGATCACGCCCGACGCGGTATACAAACTGGTGCGGCAATACTCAACGGCACTGGGTTTCGCGATCGGGGCGCACGCGTTGCGGGCGACCGCCGCGACCAATGCGCTTGACCACCAGGCCGACATCGCCAAGGTGCAGGAGTGGCTGGGTCACGCCAACATCGCCACGACGCGTATTTATGACCACCGCAAGACTAGGCCGGAGGATAGTCCGACCTTCAAGGTCGCCTACTAGCAGCCTGTCGGACTTGATCCCGGTCAAGTCCGACAGGCTGCTAGCGCCGATGTGGCCGGGGTGTTCTCGAAAACCGCTCTCGCTTGAAGCGGCGTTAAATGGCGATCTTCGAAAAGGTCAGGCAGCTTCAAGCACCCGCATTTCGATGTGAAGCCCGGCAGCCGTCGCCATGTTCACCAGTGCATCGAGGCCGAACAGGTTGATCTTGCCGCGCATCAGGTCAGAGACACGCGGCTGAGTCACACCAAAGAGTTTGGCGGCCTGCGTCTGGCTCATTTCGGTCCGGGTAAGGTGGTTCTTCAGCGCCGTCAGCAGGACAGAACGCAGCTTCATGTTTTCCGCTGCTTCCGGGGTGTCCTCGATGGCATCCCAGACGCTGGCAAATCGTTCGTTGCTCATTGGTTTAGCTCCTTCAACAAATCGCGGTAACGCTTGGCGGCCAAGCCCAGATCGGCCTTGCTGGTCTTCGCGGTCTTCTTCTGGAAGCAGTGAAGCACGTAGACGGCATCAGCGAACTTGGCGACGTAGATGATCCGAAACGCCCCGGCTGCATCCCGAATCCGAATCTCCCTTACCCCCTGGCCCACGGCGCTCATAGGCTTCCAGTCGTCCGGTTCCTGGCCGTTCTGTATCTGGTCGAGTTGATGGCCTGCCTCGCGTTTGGCCGCGAGTGGGAAGGCGCGAAGGTCATCAAGGGAGCATCCACGGAATTCGACTGGCTTGAGATTGATCATGTCTAGACTATACAAAAACTTGTATGTACTGACAAGATGGATTGGAGCCGCGGCACAGGCAACCGGCTTAGCGCACGACTTTTCCGACCTCTACGCGCCTCGTTCCTTGAGCCACGCTGCGCGGACCTCCGCCTGTCCAGTGACGCGCCTTCCGGTCACTTTACCGCCAAGAAAAACAACTCTGCTTCTATTCAGCTTGACCACCTTCCAGAATTTGGTTAATTTCATGAAATGTTTATTTCCTTCATTCATGAACGGTGGTTTTCATGAAAACAATCGTAATCACATCCCAAAAAGGTGGCAGCGGTAAAACGACCCTTGCCGCTCACCTCGCAGTCGAAGCTGAACGCATCGGCGATGTCCCCGTGTGGCTCATTGATACCGATGAGCAAGGCACACTCAGCCAATGGCACGCGCGACGGGAGCAAGACACCCCCAACCGCGCCGAAATGCCATTTGCCCGTATCGCAGAGGGACTGGCCAACATGGCTCAACGTGGCGCGGCCTATTGTTTCATTGATACCGCCCCCACGATCTCCGGTCAGAGCTCCGCCGTCATCAACATGGCCGATCTCGTGTTAATCCCCGTTCGCCCTTCTCCCGCCGATCTTTGGGCCGTTTCGGAAACCGTTGCCTTGGTCAAGCAAGCGGGGAAACCTTTCCTCTTCGTCATCACTCAAGCCAAGCCCCAGGCCACCATCACCGCCCAAACGATCGCCGCTCTTTCCGAGCATGGTCGGGTTGCTCAAGCCTTCATCGCCGACCGCGTTCCCTACGCAGGCGCGATGACCGGAGGCCGCACCGCCCCAGAGCTTGCCCCGAAGAGCCCAGCCGCCGACGAAATCGCCCGTTTATGGCTTAGCGTGAAATCATGTTTTCATGAAAACATTAAATCAGTAAGGAAAGTTAAGCATGGCTAAGACTGTTGCTATCACCGCCGCCGACCTTTCGCCGACCAAGCCACGCCAGCAGAGCATCACCCGTCAGCGCGGCGTGACCTCATCCGCCGAGCTCGTGCCTTTGCAATTCCGCATGCCCCCAGATTTCGTGCGATCCTTCAAGCAAGCGGCTCTCGATCGAGGCTTAAAACTTAATGAATTGCTGAATGAATGTTTTCATGAATTCATTAAAAAAACAGGCTAGCCACCAAGTAGGGTAGGGCGGTAGTGCAGCCGCGCTTAAGAAAACCCAGGATACTTGCCCCGCCGCTTACAGAACGCCAGAAAGTGAGCCTGAGCATGAAGCGGGCTGATCTTCTTACGATCAATCCAAGCTCGCCACTCTGCTTCAATTCTGTGAATGTCCCAGCCAGGCGCGTAGTTACGCCCCAGCGCGTAAGCATCCTCACTCAAGCGGATAAAAACCCCGCGCTCGGTAGAGGATGGCAGCTTGCTCTTGGTTCGCATTTCAACCATATCGCCATCGAGCCTGAAACCGTACCCTGGCATGTGGTCATGCAACTGGTCGGCATCAATGATCGTCTGCAACAGGCGCCGAAACTCTTTTAGCGTGGATTGTGCCCCGCACTTTGCCCGCAGCTTCTCCAAGCCAATCTTAAACGAAAGCTGTTGCCCGACATGCTTGCGTGCCAGCTCGTAAAGTCGCCGTTCGAGCGGCTTGGCGAGTTGAAAATACTGGCGATCAAGCGTTAGTACTTCATGAGCTTCGACCGCCTGAAACACCCAATCCGAAAGGACAATTTCGATTTCTTGCATTCGCCCTTCGCGGCTCTCCCGCACGATCCGCGCCCGATCAATCAGGCTGAACAAATCGAACGTCTCCTTGCCACCCGTAATGATGTTGGTCGCAATCTGCGTGCCCTGCAGCCGTTCGAGAGCTTCCCTGAGCTGCAAGTAGCCACGCCCGCTTGTGTCCCGATTGGTCGCAATCAAGAGATCATGCGCCCGCAGCCGCAGGGTTCGCGACACCGGACGGCTATCATTCACCGCCGCCATAAGCTGGCTTATGCAATAAATCAGAATGTCTCGGTCAAAGACCGTTGCTAACCCCTTCGCGCCAGGCCGCACCTCCGCCCAACTCGCCCCGTTCTCATAACGACGGGTCTTCATGTCTGGTTTCTTCGACAGCGAGAATATCGGGTGCTCCATCGAGGCGCTATCGCCCTTCAGGGCAGCATCAAAAACGTCGCAAACGAAGAAATCCCGCTCGTGCCGAATTGGAAGAAGAGGGGACCTCTCCTTCGTGTTATCACCCACCGAGACTTCCGAGTTCGTGTTATCACCCACCATTCACGGATTTTTCGTGTTTTCACACGCCATGTCAATATTGTTCGTGTTATTACCCACCTTTGAGCCTGTTGATAACTTTTCCGTACATGCTCTCAGCATTCGTGTTTTTACACACCAAACTTCGTGTTTTTACACACCAAACTTCGTGTTTTTACACACCGGAACATTCAAAAAGCACCTTTTTTCTTGTTTAACATCAGACATTTACAGCTTTGCAAGAATCACGTAACTCTATTAACTCTATTTAACAAGACTCTAGCGTTGTTGATAACTAGCCAGCCGTGGTCACTACCACCAGCATCCAGCCACCTCTTTTGGTCTCAACCAACGCAAAAGCAGGGGCTCCACCTCGCTTTCCCGCGCCCAATTTATCCCGACGCCGAACAGGTTCACCGCCGCACGACCCCAAGTGATCGGCCTTCGGCCTCAAAATACCAACACCACAGGCGCGGCCCTTCGGGCCGCGTCAAGCAGACGCCCGCTAACGCGGGCGGGAATTTTCAATTGAAAGCCCGTCCCGGCGCCGGTAGTTTTCCGGAAAGGTCCGAGGACAGGGAAAGCAAATAGAAGCCACGGCGGGGGGCAGGGTACTTTGATCAACGGGAAGGGGTCTGCCGACGCAGGCGAACCTATCGCCGAAGCGCTGCGCCTGCTCGACTTGTTTGCCAGTGTTGGGGCCGAGGCTTTCGATATCACCCACACCAACCTCCAGCAGGAGAAACGGGGCTTTCGCCCGGGGCAGAGCCTAGCCCAGGCCCGGCAGTCCATGCCCTACCTGGTGCCCAGCGCCGCGCGGCGGCAGAATAATCTAATCATCCGTCCGCGCGCCGGCGCTGACGTCACCCTGGTGCAGCTCGATGACCTCGCGCCAGATACTCTGGCCCACATCGCTCCGGCCGCATTCCTGATTCTGCGTACCAGTCCCGGCGGTCAGCAGGCCTGGGTCGCCGTCACCAACGCTCCCCGGGGCTTCGCCGCGCGGCTCAAGGAAGGGACGGGCGCCGACAAGGAAGCGTCCGGCGCCACTCGTGTCGCCGGCACCGCCAATTTCAAACCCGCCTACGCCCCGAACTTCCCCCGGGTCCGGATCGACGCCGCTCAGCCCGGGCTGAACGTCACTACGCAGACCCTCGACGCGATGGGGGTGGTCGCGCCGGCCCGGCCGATCCCGGTGTCGCTACCCCCCGTCGCGTCCTCCAGCGATTCGCGGACGAGCAAATGGCCCAGCTACGCGCGCTGCCTCGAAGGGGCGCCGATCGGCGCCGGCGGTAATCCCAAACGCACTAGCGCGGATTTCATCTGGTGCAAGATCGCGCTCTCCTGGGGCCACGGCATCGAAGCGACCGCCGAACGGCTGCTGGAAGAAAGCGCCAAGGCCCGCGAAAACGGCGAAGCCTATGCCAGGCAGACCGCCGAGCATGCCGACTACGCCGCCCGGCAACGCAACGCCCTGCCACGAGGGCGACCGGCGAGGGGGTAAGGGGAGGCCCCCGCCGGGGGGAGGCCCGTCGCTCGGAGCACCCCGTGAATCGGCCACAGCGGGCCGTGAGCGCGTTTTTCCCGGTTGGGCCAGCCCCTCTCTATCTAAAACCATCCTGGCGCGCTCTACGGGCTTTGTCTGGCGTGACCTTGGACTACCCCGGGTTTCTGTGGACAAGCCTTTGCACAACCCGGTGCGTTACCCACGCGCTCCGCCTAATGGCTCACGATCAGGCGTCCGCCCGTTTTTGCGGCGGCGGGCCGTTCGGTGCCTCGTTTGTTTCGGCTTTTCTGCGACGGAGTTCTTGCGAAATTATGGTAATTACCGTAATCTTATTACCATAATAACGATAATTTTAGGATGCTATTTCAAGGACATCAGATCATGGCTAAGGCATTGGTGACGCAAGAGCGTGTTTTCGAGGTGGCGCAGGCCCTGACGGATCAGGGCACGGCGCCGACCATCTTGAACGTGCAGGAAGGGATCGGCGGGGGCAGTTATACGACGGTCAAGCGCTATCTGGATCAGTGGCGGGAGGCGGCGCCGAAGCAGCGGCAGCCGGTAGAACTACCGGAACCCGCGGTTGCCCGGCTGATGAGCCTCGGCCGGGAGTTCTGGGGCTTGCTCGACGAACAGGCCGGACAGCAGGTGGAAGCGCTGCGAGCGGCGACGCGGGAAGAGGTCGCGGCGATCCAGACGCAGCTCGACCAGGCGGAGCAGGCGATCGGCCGACTGGAGGCCGAGCGCGAGCAGGCCGAGAGTCATGCTGCAGCGCAGGAGCAGGCCTTGCGCGAAGCGGTAGCAGCACGGGCGGCGCAGACCGAACGGATGGCCGCCGCCGAGGCGAAGGCCGGCGAACTGGCGGCACGGGTCGAGGACCTCAAGGGCGAACTGGAGCGGGCCCATGCGCGACAGACGGCCGAACGCGAAGCAACAACGGCGGCCCGTGCCGAAGCCCAGGCCGCTGCGGTGGAAGCTGCCCGGCTGCAGGGCGAGCTGGCGGCACTTAAGAAACCGCGTTCAAGCGCTTAACCTGGCGAAGGGGGCACGGCAACGGGCAGCTTTCTTCGGGAACTCGTCGTCGCGCGGGGGGTGGTTGGGTGGCCGCAAGAGGGCCATGGCGGCGACAAAGCGTGGTTACGACGCTTTGTCGCCGTTGTTTGTCCGGGCTGGCGTTGGCAAAACAACGGTTGTTAACGGTGTCGCTTTTCCGCCGAAATCTGGCGTCCACGGCCTGACGTGGTGGAAAGGCCGGTCCGTTTTGTTTTGGTTTTTGACTTTCAGCCAAGCATGAATATGCTGGTTTTCCGGTTTGCCGCCGGCTAGGCTCCCGGCGGACGGGTTGCGCAGCAAACCGTCGTCTGGCAAGCGAAGCGCGGCAGGGGTGGGCACCAGGAATCGCTGAGCGCCGTCGGCTATCGACTTCACTGGGTTTGAGCGGGCTGTGAGCTGCGGCTCGGCATGACCGGCGCGCCAGTAGCGTTCGCGTGGCCGATGCGGTAGAAAGCCCGGCGGCCGGTGGAAAGGCAGGCGCGACACCGGTTCGAACCGCGAAGCCAGACCCGATGCCGCGCCCCGTAGCCCCCACAGCGGCGACGTTGCCTGCCTAGTATTTCACGAAGCGCACCTCGCCGTCAGATTCCCATTGGCCGGGACGGCCAATGGATCTCCCTGGAAGACGCTACCACTGCGCCGGCTGCCGCACGGCCGTGCTCATTTGCAGCCACTGCGATCGCGGTCACCGGTACTGTACCGCGAGGTGCGCCAACCAGGCCCGCCGACAGTCTGTCCGTGCCTCGGGTCGCCGCTATCAAGACAGCTTGCGCGGCCGTCACGCCCACGCCGAACGCCAGCGCCGTTACAGGGCCCGGCAGCAGAAAGTGACGCATCAGGGTTCCCCACCCAGGGTCGCACCTGATCAACTCCCCTGCGAACCGACGTTGCCGGTTGCGCCTCAGCCAGGGCACTGCTGTCGTTGTCATCGTCCCTTGCCGGACGGGGTGCGCCAGAACTTTCTGCAGCGTCGGATTCGCCGTCACCCACCCGACCGGAGAAGACATGGCCCTCAGCCCCGAGATTGAAGCGCAGATCCTGCGTTACTACCACGCCGAACGCTGGCGTATCGGCACTATCGCGACCCAACTGCAAGTGCATCGCGATAGCGTCGCCCGCGTGCTCGCCCAAGCCGGCTTGCCGGCACTCGAAGCGGTTCGCCGCCCTTCGGCGATTGATCCCTACCTGCCGTTCATCCTCGATACCTTGACGCAGTTTCCGCGCCTACGCGCCTCCCGCGTATACGACATGGTCAAGAGTCGCGGTTACCCGGGACGCCCGGATCATTTCCGGCACCTGATCGCCCGCCACCGACCGCGGCCGAAAGCCGAAGCCTACCTGGGGTCGCCTCAGAAAACGGAAAATAAAGCACGCTAAGCCCTTACTTACCCAGATGTTTGACTTTTCGTGGCACTTTCACCATGGCAATTGCAATTGCCCAACCCTTGCAAAATGCCGCACGCCTCTACAGATCGAGAGCCAGAACACTTCTCGCGCAAATCAACCAAGTGCCGCTTTAACTGCAACAGCGCGGACACACGCATTTCCACCTGTTGAATATGGGCCTCCAGCAGCGTGTTGACCTCCCCACAGTCCTGCATCGGGTTGTCTCGCAGACCCAGCAATGCGCGAATCTCGCTCAACGTCATGTCGAGCGAACGGCAATGACGGATGAATTGCAAGCGCTCAATGTGCGCCTCACCGTACAGCCGGAAGTTGCCACCGCTTCGCGCTGGCTTCGGCAGTAGCCCTTCCTTCTCGTAGTAGCGGATGGTCACAACCTCGCATCCAGAGCGCTTGGCGAGGTCGCCAATTCTGATTTCCATGCATCAATCTCCTTTATTTCACTTGACTCTATAGTAACTATAGGGTTTGTAATGGAAGTTGTATAGATTTGAAGGAGTTATTTATGAGCGAATGCGCTTCCACGGCGTGTGGCTGCTCGGCTGGGCCGATCATCCAACCCACGACACAAGCCCCAGCGACAACCGGATCGGCTCAAGCGGTGTATCGCATCGAGAACATGGACTGCCCCACGGAAGAGGCGCTGATCCGAGGCAAGCTGGTCGGGCTGGCGGGGGTGGTTGGTCTTGAGTTCAACCTGATGCAGCGTACTTTGGCCGTTCGGCACGAACTGCCTTCGTTGTTTCCCGTTGAGCAGGCGCTAACCGCCATCGGCATGCAAGCCGTGCGCATGGATCAGGCATCGACCGGGCAAACGACCAAGCTGTCCATTACCAAAATGGATTGCCCGACCGAAGAGACGTTGATCCGCAACAAGCTCGGTACCATGGCCGGAGTTGCCGATCTCGATTTCAACCTGATGCAGCGCACGCTGTCGGTACGCCATGCGGACCAGGTTCTGCCGGACGTGCTCGCGGCACTGCAAGCGCTTGGATTCGAGGCGCAGGTGTTGGACACCGCAGAGGCCGCATCGCCATCCGCATCCCTTGTGACCACGCCGACCAACTGGTGGCCGCTGGGCATCTCCTTTGTAACTGCATCGGCGGCCGAGGCGGTCTACTGGCTCCACAACGGCAATCATTGGTCGGTCGTCGTTCTGGCGCTCGTCGCGGTCTTCACCGGCGGTCTGTCCACCTACAAGAAAGGTTGGATTGCGCTCAAGAACCGTAATCTCAACATGAACGCCCTGATGTCGATTGCCGTCACGGGTGCCATGTTGATCGGGCACTGGCCCGAGGCGGCAATGGTGATGGTGCTTTTCGCGCTGGCCGAGGTGATCGAAGCCAAGTCGCTGGATCGCGCCCGCAATGCCATCCGTGGCCTGCTCGACCTGACCCCGGAACAGGCCACGGTGCAGCAGGCTGACGGCACATGGCGCGAGGTGGGTGCAAAGCAAATTGCCATCGGTAGCCGCGTCCGGGTCAAGCCAGGTGAGCGCATCGCCCTGGATGGTGAGGTGCTGGAAGGCCGCTCTGCCGTCAACCAAGCCCCGATCACGGGTGAAAGCCTTCCGGTCGAGAAATCCCCCGGTGATCCGGTGTTTGCGGGCACGATCAACGAATCCGGTTCATTCGAGTACCGCGTCACCGCCGTGGCCAGCAACTCCACATTGGCCCGCATCATTCACGCGGTAGAGGCTGCCCAAGGAAGCCGTGCGCCGACTCAGCGCTTTGTCGATCAGTTCGCCCGCTGGTACACGCCCATTGTTTTCGGTGTTGCCATCGCCGTCGCGTTGTTGCCACCGCTGTTCATGGGTGCGGCATGGCTCGACTGGATTTACCGTGCATTGGTTCTGCTGGTGGTCGCCTGCCCGTGCGCACTGGTGATCTCTACGCCGGTCAGCATCGTCAGCGGCCTGGCCGCTGCCGCCCGCCACGGCATTCTCATCAAGGGCGGCGTCTATCTGGAAGAAGGCCGCAAGCTGCGCTGGCTGGCTCTGGACAAGACCGGCACGATCACGCACGGCAAGCCCGCACAGACCGATTTTGTCACTTGGGGCAATGCACTCGCCGCAAACAGCCGCAGCATCGCTGCCAGTCTGGCGGCTCGTTCCGACCACCCTGTATCCAAAGCGGTGGCACAAGCCGCGCAGACGGATGGGGTTGCCTTACTCGACGTAGCCGAGTTCAGCGCGCTGCCCGGTCGGGGCGTGCAAGGCCAAATCAACGGTGAGACCTACCATCTTGGCAACCAGCGGATGCTCGAAGCGCTGGGGCAATGCACACCAGAACTGGAACAGCGCATCGCGGCGCTGGAAACCATGGGTAAAACTGTCGTGATGTTGGTCAGCGCAAAAGGGGTTCATGCCTTATTTGCCGTAGCGGACACCATCAAGGAAAGCAGCAGGAGCGCCATTGCCGAGCTTCATGCACTGGGCATCAACACCATGATGCTGACCGGCGACAACCCCCACACGGCACAGGCCATTGCCGCACAAGCCGGGATCGACAGTGCGCAAGGCAATCTGCTCCCAGACGACAAACTGCGCGAAGTTGAGCTACTGGCCATAAAGGGCAAGGTCGGCATGGTCGGTGATGGCATCAACGATGCCCCGGCCTTGGCGCGTGCGGACATCGGCTTTGCCATGGGAGCGGCTGGCACCGATACCGCCATCGAGACCGCTGACGTGGCCCTGATGGACGACAACCTGGGCAAGATTCCGACCTTCGTGCGCCTGTCGCGTGCGACGGCGCAGGTGCTGATGCAAAACATTGTGCTGGCCCTTGGCATCAAGGCAGTATTTCTGGTGCTGACCTTCACGGGTCAAGCGACCATGTGGATGGCGGTGTTTGCTGATATGGGGGCCAGCTTGCTCGTCGTTGGCAATGGCTTGAGGCTGTTGCGCAAATGAGCTGGAAATTCTTTCTCTACGACTGGGGTGGTCTAAACATCGCGTTGTTCCAAGCCATCAACATGAGCACACCTGCAGCGCTGGAACCGCCGGTATCGTTCTTCAACCTTGTGATAGGCAACTACTGGACTGCACCACTGATGCTCTTGGCGATGTGGGGATGGTCAAAGTCGGCACCTGACCCAACGCGGGCCGATGCCATCCGGTACAGACTCAGAGTCTTTAGCGTGGCCTTTGCGTTGGCATTTCTCGTCGCCACCATCTTGAAGCTATGGATCGACTTTCCACGCCCGCCTGCCGTTTTTGGCGACATGGTGCGCGTTATCGGGGGCATCGAACGACACTACAGCCTGCCCAGCGGGCATGCCACCTATGCCGCGCTGGTGGTCGGCGCGCTCTGGCCTTTGATAGGCCGTCGTGGCCGCATCGGCTTGGTGTTGTACGCCGCATTGGTCGGTTGGTCACGCATCGCAGCCGGAATGCACTTTCCTGCCGATGTGCTGGCGGGGTGGGTACTTGGATTGAGCTGCACGGCGCTCGCCGGGTGGCTGATGCCGCTGGCCGCCCCTGTGTGGCAATCGGCTCGCCGCACATCGACTTGGGTCTGGTTCGCAGTGGCCGCCAGTTCTGTCATGACAGATCAGCTCGCAAAGTTCGCCATCACCCGCACGTTTGCCTACGGTGAACAGGTCGAAGTCAGCACCTTCTTCAACATTGTCCATGTCCTGAATCCCGGCGCGGCATTCAGCTTTCTGGCGAACGCTGGCGGCTGGCAACGTTACTTTCTCATGGCGCTGGGTCTGGTCGTTTCTGCTTGGCTGGGCCGCATGCTGTGCCAGCAGCGGCCACGCCTTGAAGCGGTGGGCTACAGCCTGATCCTTGGTGGTGCGCTCGGCAATGTCGTGGATCGTGTGCTGCGTGGATCGGTTGTCGATTTCCTCGACTTCCATTGGCAGCTTGTGCACTGGCCCGCCTTCAACCTCGCTGATGTGGCGATAACTATCGGAGCGCTCTGCCTGTTCTTGACGGTTGTACCGAAAAGCAGTAGAGGCACAGAGGCCGATGTGTCCGGTTAAGCTATACCCTAACTTGGCGTCAAGTGCTGCACTCGAAATGCGTCAGGATAGAGTATTAATGAATATTTATTGACACATGTAGCAAAGGCTTATAAATTCTTTCCTGACACATTTGTGCAGGA
>NC_013191.1:0-37695 GCF_000024165.1 Candidatus Accumulibacter phosphatis
CTTTGCAGAGTAATGCAAAACTGCCTTACCGTCAATGTCCGTCAAACGATCATTAGGCGGCCAAGCCGGACAGTGTCCGGCAAAAACTTGTTTAATGGGTTGTCGGACATTAAGATAGGCGGACGAAATGACGGACAAAAGGGCTGACAATGGCACTGATCGGCTATGCGCGGGTATCGACTGCGGAACAAGACACCGCTTTGCAGACGGACGCGCTGAACAAGGCGGGCTGCGAGCGCACTTTCGAGGACACGGTTTCCGGGGCCAAGGCCGACCGTCCCGGCTTGGCTGAGGCGCTGGCCTATCTGCGCGACGGCGACGTGCTGGCCGTTTGGCGGCTGGATCGGCTCGGGCGCTCCCTGCCTCATCTGATCGATACGATAGCCGCACTGGAAGCGCGTGGCGTTGGATTCCGTTCGCTGACTGAGGCCATCGACACCACGACGCCGGGCGGGCGGCTCATCTTCCATGTGTTCGGCGCATTGGGCCAGTTCGAGCGCGACTTGATCCGCGAGCGCACCAAGGCCGGGTTGACCGCTGCCGCCGCTCGCGGGCGAAAAGGTGGACGCAAGCCGGTCGTTACCGCCGATAAGTTGCAGCGGGCACAGGATCACATCGCCAACGGGCTGAACGTCCGCGAGGCTGCAACGCGGCTCAAGGTGAGCAAGACGGCGCTGTATGCCGCCCTGCAATCGGCCAGTGCAGCCGACTCCTGACCGGCTCCTTCTTCCGCTCAACCGCCGACAGGCCGTTGGTGAACCCGGACTGCGGCTCCGGCAGAAACAGCACAGCCAGTTCCCCAAGCAGGCTCAGCACCTTCGATTCGATCAGGTCGATGGTGGCCGCCGCCTCCAGCATCTGCAACTGCGCCTCAGACCCCAACGTCAAAAGCCTCGCTGCCAATGTTACGCGTCCCGCCTCAGCTACTGGAAAGGCGCATTTCGAGTTGGACATCCCGGTACGGGACTTCAGGTCGGACAGCGCCCCTCACCCCTTTGTGCAGGCGGACAAGACCATAGCGCTCCATTGTCCGCAGGGTGCGCGACAGGTTGCCTGCCGTGCGCCCGGTGGTTGAAGCCAGGGCGATGAGCGACTCTGGTCGCGTATCGACAATGACGCCAAGCAGCGTGCGGTTGCGATTAGACAGTAGCTTAGCGAAGCTTTCCGGCGAGGTGAACCAGACCGTCGGATCTCCTGCCTTGGGCTTCAGTGCGCCCTTGGCGATAGCCATGGTGCGTGCCTTCATATCCTCATACGAGGCAATGCCAACTTTCAGCGTTTTCATAACCAGACTCCTTTTTCGCGCATAACGGCCTCGACTTCTGACCAGAAATCCGCGACGAGCGAGGGGGCGTCGCGATATGCGTAGGGCTTGACCGTTCGCAAGCGGTGCTTGTGGTCATGCTCGGCGCGGCGCTTTCCTTCAACCTGGTGGGCGTTATCGAACCCGACCAGGCGCGTGCCGTCCGGCGCGTGCATGGTCATCGCGTAGTCCAGACCGTGCGGTTTCTGCGCGGTCACAGGCACTTGATGAACGACGAAGCGCACCCAATAGCCTGCGGCATCAATCACCAGCACCTGGCCATTCAGGTCTAAGAGGTTGTCGAGTGAGGCATCGCGCGACGGCATCATTTATCAGTATCACATACTGATAATCAACACAAGCGTTTCGGCAAAAATCATTGTGGTCGCACCGCCTCGCGCTTGACCATCGTCGCTACACCTATTAAGGAACAGCAAATGCTTATGTGGCCTCAAATTGGAGCTTCGCCCCCACTGGGCCAATCCGTCAGTGTCGCTACCAAATGGCGTCATGGCTTCACAACGTCGTGGCGTTGTGATAGCGTGACGCCACCATGAAAACAATCGCTTTCCTATCCCAGAAAGGCGGCAGCGGCAAAACCACCCTTGCCGTTCATACCGCCGTCGCAGCCCTCGAAGACGGCCAGCGTGTCGTCATCGTCGATACCGACATCCAGCGTAGCGCCACCATGTGGAGCGAAGCCCGCGAGGCCGAAACGCCAGTAGTCGCTGCGGTGCCAGCCGCCGAGCTTGATGCCGTAATAAATGCAGCACGCCATGACGCCATGACGCTATGCATCATCGACACCGCGCCCCATGCCGCCCCAGATGCCGCCCGCGTCGCCCGGGCCGTCGACCTGGTCGTTATTCCATGCCGACCTGCCGCCTTTGATCTTGCCGCCGCAGGTAGCGCCGTCGAAGTCGTTAAGGCCGCCGGAGCCCGCGCCGTGTTCGTCCTTTCGGCCTGCCCTTTCCGTTCCCCGGAAATTGCCGAAACCCGCACCGTCCTCGAGGGCTACGGCTTACCGGTCGCCCCAGCCGAAATTACCGATCGCCGGGCCTTCGCCCGCGCCGTTGCCACTGGCCGCGCCGTTACCGAGTTCGATGCTCACGGCAAGGCCGCCGACGAAATCAGAGCCTTCTGGAACTGGCTAAAGGAGCAGATGAAATGACCAAACAAACAACAGGATTAGCAGCATTCACCACCCGCAAGACCACCGTTTCCTCTGACCTAACATCCGCCACACACACCACCAGCCCCACCGAGCGCCGACGCGGCAAGGGAGAGGTTGTTGCCTTGACCGTTCGCCTCACTCGTGCAGAGTGGGAGCGCGTACATCAACTGGCGGTTTCCGAAGGGACGAGCATCCAACAACTTGCCCTCAAGGGACTCTCCAAGGTATTCACGGAAAAAGGACTTCCGGGCATCGCTAAGTGACGCCATGACTTTACGAAGGCATGACGTCATGACAACATTAAGGCATGACGCAAAGTGGTAAGAATGACAGGGCAGAGGGGCAAATATGAGTGACAACGGCGCTAAGCCCCTCATGGATACGGTTGAGCGCATCATGGAGAAGGCCAGGCAGCGTGAGGCAACCCAACCTCTTCAACTCCCGCTATGGCCCGAGCCCAAACGCGGCACACCCAACAGCTTCATTCGCTCCGCCCTCTTTGCCGCCATCCAGAGCAAAGACCGGGTGTTCCTCAAGGAAGCCACACTTGCCAGCCAGAAAGGCATCGCCGTGAAATTCACCGGCGAGCAGCTCAATCAAGAAGATTTGAGTGTTTGGGAAACCCTAGCGCACCTAGCGCGCCAACACCCTCTCGGTTGTATGTGCGAATTCACCGCGCATGGCCTGTTGAAGTCCCTTGGCCAGCACACCGGCCAGACTCAGCACAAGCAACTGCACTCCACTATCATCCGGCTAACAGCCTGCGCCGTCGAAATCACCCACGAGGGCAAAACCTACTTTGGCCAACTGGTGAAATCCGGTCTCAAAGACGAACTGACCAGCCATTACCGCATCGAGCTGAACCGCGAGCTAATCCGGCTTTTCGGCGAAAACCAATGGACAGCCCTCGATTGGCAGCAGCGCCAAAGACTACGCGGGAAGCTTCTGGCGCAAGCTTTGCACGCTTTTTACAGCAGTCACCGCCAACCTTTCCCCATCAAGCTTGACACGCTGCGCGGCTATGTCGGCAGCAGGAACGTCCAGCGAGCCGGGTTCAAGGTCAAACTCCGCATCGCCCTCGATGAACTGGTCACTATTGGCTTCCTCACCAGCTACGACATCACCGGCGACACCGTAACCGTCAGCCGTACCCTCGCAGCCCTGCCAAAAACCAACGAATAAGGGATGTTTGTGGCACGGCATCCGAGACACATTGGCACGGCATCCGAGACACATGGCACGGCATCCGAGACACATGGCACGGCATCCGAGACACATCAGGCACGGCATCCGAGACACATTGGCACGGCATCCGAGACACATTTTTAACGTGTGGATAAACCTGTTTCTTCTGGCGTATCAATGTATTGCCAACCACCAAGAAAAGGCCCTAATCTTTCTTTAATCGTTTTTTAATTAAAAGAAGGGCACGGCATCCGAGACACATTTCATAGCCGAAAACTAAGAAGTGATCGGCCTACGGCCTCAGAGGAACCACCCTGTCGAGCGCCCGGCCAGAGGCCGGACGGAGGCAACAAACAGTTGCGCATCCAATCCTTTGCAGTACTCGAAAGAACCAGAGGCTACCCACCGCCGGAAAAGCGGTTTAGCAGAAAGAGCCTGAGCGTCTCGACCGTCTGTTCCAGAACCCCCCGTCAGCCCCTGCTGATAGGCCAGCAGCAAAGGGAGAGGCAAGGGCGGAAGGCTGCGCAGCTCAGGGTTGCCCTGCGGCGAGAGGGTGCGGTAAAGCGTGGTGGCGTTCAGCGCCGCCTGGTCGGCCAGTCCTGCGACTCCACCAAAAGCCCCGGCCATATAGCGAAGGGCGTTCAACAGTTCCGTTTGGTCCCCGTCTTCCAGCACCGCGTTCAGATACTCAGCTGCAAAAATCGGGTCTCTCCGAAAACTCTCGATGGTCGGCGTCATCATGCGCTTTCGATTTGCCGCGCATCATGTTCTCCTTTCCCAATCCTGCCAGTACTCTGCCGCCCGCTCGATGTCAGAACTTTGGCTGCGCTTGTCGCCGCGGCAGAGCAGCAGCACCAACACCAACGTTTGACCCGCTTACGCGTAATAGCTCGGCCCGGCGTCGATCCGCAGCTCCCACACGCCGTCACGGCAAAATTTGTGGTTGCCGAACATGCCGACTACGCCGCCCGGCAGCGTAACGCTCAGCCACCCGGACGGCTGGGCATTGCGTAGAGGAAAGGGGAATTGTGGAACACCAGCGCTTGTGGATGCCCCGTAGAACGACGAGAGCGGGTCGCTGACGGGTTTTCTGTCTTGGCCTAACCCCATGGGGTAGCCAAGCCCGCGCGGACGCGCCTGGCGGGCCGTTTTGCGGAAGGTGGCCAAGGGCCACTATTTGCCTTGACGAAGGCGGTTGAACGCCATGAAAAAGCAATTGCCAAGACTGCCTACCGATAAGGCGGCGGAAGACTTTGTCGCGACGGCAGACCTGACCGATTACGACCTGTCCAGCATGACCCCGATGCACTTCGAGTTTCAGCCGAAGGATCGCACCATCACCATGCGGTTGTCGGAATCGCTGTTCGAGGCCATCAGGGAAGAAGCCGATCGTTCCGGGATGCCGTACCAGCGCTTTATCCGCAAGGCGCTCGAAGAGGCCGTGCATCAGCCCAGCACCTGACTACCCCTTGTCTGAATTCACCCGTGCCGCCAGTTCCCGGCCCGCCTTGAAGTGGGGCACGGCCTTCGCCGGAACCGGCACCGTGTCGCCGGTCATGGGATTGCGCCCGATGCGCGGTGGCCGGTAGGCCAAACGGAAACTGCCGAACCCGCGTATCTCGATCCGCTCGCCGTTCGCCAGGGTTTCAGTCATGCCCTCAAAAATGGCCTTCACCGCCGTTTCGACATCCTTGACGGTGAGCGCCGCCGAGCGGGCGGTGATCTGGGCGATGAGTTCGGAACGGGTCATGGGGCGGCATTCTACGCGGCCCAGCCCCTGGCCGTTATCCACAGAATCCGTGGACGAAACGGTGCAGAGAGGCGGTAACTCCAGATCCAGCCGCTGTTTTGGCCTCGCTTCGCCATGAGGCGGCGGTGCGGCTCCCGCGCCCCGGCTCCCGTCAAAATTATTCCCCGTGGTCTTGCTAAGTTACGATAATTACCGTAAAATAATTATCGTAATAACGATAATTTAAGAGCGCTATTTTTAAGGACATCAAATCATGGCCAAGGCGGTGGTGACGCAAGAGCGTGTTTTCGAGGTGGCGCAGGCCCTAACGGACCAGGGCACGGCGCCGACCATCTTGAACGTGCAGGAAGGGATCGGCGGGGGCAGTTATACGACGGTGAAGCGCTATCTGGACCAGTGGCGGGAGGCGGCGCCGAAGCAGCGGCAGCCGGTAGAACTGCCGGAACCCGCGGTTGCCCGGCTGATGAGCCTCGGCCGGGAGTTCTGGGGCCTGCTCGACGAACAGGCCGGACAGCAGGTGGAAGCACTGCGGACGGCGACGCGGGAAGAGGTCGCGGCGATCCAGACGCAGCTCGACCAGGCGGAGCAGGCGATCGGCCGGCTGGAGGCCGAGAGAGAGCAGGCCGACAACCATGCCGCCGCGCAGGAACAAGCACTGCGCGAAGCCGTGGCAGCACGAGCGGCGCAGACCGAACGGATGGCCGCCGCCGAGGCGAAGGCCGGCGAACTGGCGGCGCGGGTCGAGGACCTCAAGGGCGAACTGGAGCGGGCCCATGCGCGACAGACGGCCGAACGCGAAGCGGTGACGGCGGCACGCGCCGAAGCTCAGGCCGCTGCGGTGGAAGCTGCGCGGCTGCAGGGCGAGCTGGCGGCACTTAAGAAACCGCGTTCAAGCGCTTGAACGCGGGCGAAGGAGGGCACGGCAACGGGCAGTTTTCTTCGGGAAATCGTCGTTCCTCAACGCTCACGAAAACTGACCCTTTTTCGCTCACGGAAATTGACCCACCGTTGGCGCGCGCCAACACCCAGGTTTTCGCCTCGGAGCGGGGTCAAGGGCGGGCTGCGGTTTTTGCAGCCCGGCGCAGCGTACCCTTGACGCCGTGTAGAGGCGAGTACGCTCGGGAATGGCTGTGTGCGCGGCATTTTCGTGCGCACAGCCATGACGACTAGGCGGGTCCGGTTTCGTGAGCAAAAGTGGGTCAATTCCTGAGAGCGTCAAGGTCGTTGCGCGGGGGGTGGTTGGGTGGCCGCAAGAGGGCCATGGCGGCGACAAAGCGTGGTTACGGCGCTTTGTCGCCGTTGTTTGTCCGGGCTGGTGTTGTGAAAACAACGGTGCAGTAACGGTAAAACAACGGTAGAAAAAAGGTAAAACAACGGTGCAGTAACGGTAAAAAAAGGTAGAACAACGCTGCAGCGCCGGGCAGGATATGTGAAGTAGGCCCACCCGCAGGCGGGTTGTCCTTCTTCACGAAGCCCTTATTCGCACTACGTGCTCAACGGACATCCTGCTCTGGGGGTGTAAGCCGGAACCCCCGAAAATTCCGTCACCAGCCGAAATCGAAAAAGGCGGGGTTCAGTCACGCCAAAAATCCTTGAACCGATCCGACGCTAGATCGGTGTAGCGGGTGGTGTGCTGGATGTTGCGGTGTCCCAGGTAGTGCTGGATCGCGCGCGTATCCTGCCCGTCGTTGGCCAGCTTGTAGCCGGTGGCGTGGCGCAGCATGTGCGGGTGAATCGAAAATTCGATGCCGGCTTCGCGTCCGGCCCGCCTGACGATCTTGCACACTGCATCGGCGGTGAACGGCGCTAGCTGTAGTGGCCAGGAACATCCATCGCATCGGCGCCATCCTGAGGGAACGGGAAAATCAGCGGGCGAAGCGCAAAACCCGATACGCAGATCGCGACATGCCCCACAAACTGGCGGCATAGCCCGCCAGGCGTTTTTACATGCAGTAACTCCGTCCGCCGTCCGAACAGCTTACACAAACGCCATGACATTCGGGCATTTTGGTTCGCAATCGACAAAAGTCCGTCAGCGCAACCACGGATGAAGGCGAAATTCCTTGCCAACCGAGATTTTCAAGGCGGTGCGCGCGCCAAAAACCGGAGTTTTCGGTCAGGCACTAAGTATGTATTTGGAATTTATTGTTGCATTTTCGGCATTTGATATTCAGGAACTTGTGGGACGGCGCTGTCATATTTTGTGAGCATTCTGGACAACGAAAAATTGCATTTCCACCTTCAATGCGGGTTACGTAAATATCTGAAAACTCTCTTGCGGAATGAGATGCGCTGCTATCTATCAGTAAGATGTGGTTTTCACATGGTGGAAGTAGTGCATTTAGCTCCTCATAGAACGATTCCGTTTGACCACCAAATGCAGCAGTAAGACCAGCAACATATTTCCGTAAACGAGAGTGCTCATTGCTTCGTTCATTCCATGCCTGAGTATCGATAGATGGTTGTTTATCAAAAGCGTCAGCTTCACGCTTGATCATCAAGGCGACAGCGACTTTCTCGGGCAAATCCAACTTGAGGCCAGTGAAAGTGGCGGCATTCGTCAGCGTTACCGGATATAGCTCAAAAGTCTTGTTGAAGGCTTTTGGCCCCGCAAGCGCTAACGCTTCCTTGATTACTCCTGCAAGCATTTCGTTGAAGTTTTCACCGTATTCGTATATTGGATTTTCCGATTTTATCGAATCAGCGGGCGTAGATAGTTTAGCTAAACTGGGAACGCTCTCTGTCACCTGAACGTTGCCAATTATCCCATCATTTCGCGCTTTTTCTTTCTCGTACATGTCGACAAACATGTAAATCGAAACCACATTTTTTGCGGGTGAATCGAGTAATTTGTACCAATGGGTGTGCTCATAACCTATGCGACTAATCGAGTCAGCTAATTCAAGGAGTATTGGCTTAGGAGGAATAACGGCAGGGTTCAATATTGCGTTGTTTAGCAACAATCTGAGCCATTCTTTACGGCATCCTGACACTTGATCTTGGAGCAGGATATATTCGACTAGTGCGTCAACAGACTCCGATTCGCGCATCAAGAGGAATGGGGCTATGTCGCAACTAACGTGCATTGCGGTAGCCCAAATTGTTCCACGCTCTGCGTAGCGCATTCCCATCGTGTTATGCAAGGAAAATGCATGTATGGATTCCGTCTCGCTAATGGCTGCTCTATTCTGACTTGCAAGAAACTCATATTTTTCTCGAATTGCCTCGCGCACGCCATCAGTACCCCCGACCAGCCGCTTAATCCATCCCATTTGCACCGTCCAAAAATTCAGAGCAAGACTGTTGGAAGCCACTGCGGCGATATGAAGTTGCACCGCGTCATCTTTGAATCAGAAATTCGTTGTTTTTACACAATTGATGTCTTGTGCATAGGCGCATGGTCGTTGCTGCGCTTTGGTGCGGCTTTCTCCGCCATCGCAAAGTTCAAGCAACGAAGAGAATTGTCCTTGTCGAGACGTTCCGTTAAGAGCCACTGAAGCTAACTCTTGACAAGCCGGTTTGGACGGGTTTTTGCTAGTGGCGTTACATGCCTCGATGAGTTGAGACTTCCTGCCCATTGGCAAATTTCCGCCTCCATTAGCTGCCTGCGATGCTGCATCACAAACCGCTGATGAAGATTGCATAGGTGCCGGGGTACGTTCATTTTCTTGTTTTGCAGCAAGAGAACGGTTGGCGGCTGAAACCTGTGCAGCCTCTTGTCGTCGGGATTCTGAGATGGCCGACCCGTCTCGTATTGCTTCGGTCTTTGAATCGGCCCGGCATAGATTGTCCGAAATTTCAATCTTGCCGGCAGCATTCCGACATTTGTAGATTGACTGGGAATAAGCGGAACCTGTCAGAAACAGCGCGAGGGACAAGACGGAAGCGGCAATTGTGGAGTGTTTCATCTAAATATCCATGTTAAAACATGAGCCATGTTTGCATAGTACAAAATTCGTAGCCAATCCGATAGCTACTTAAACGCATCCTGTTATATACAACTCACATGACATGACGGATCTCGCGCATATGCTCTACGCCGGAGACGAAATCACGCAAGCGCTGGATGCCGAGCCAGAGGGATTTGACGCCGGGCTCGCCGTCGTCCTTGCGGGCGAGGAATCCGCCGAGCTGTGCGATCAGGCGGATGAGCTCGCGAATGATCGGCACCTTCTTCGGTGGCTTCTTCTTGTTGAGGATAAAGGCGCCGGCCCATTCCGTTTCGGAGAAGAACAGATCGGCAGACCACTGCGGGTGGATGCGTCCCAGGCGGATCAGGCCTTGACGCTCCCCGGAACTGACCCCATCGCCGCCATAGCCAATCGCAGTTTCGCGGCGGTCATCTTGAATGGCCGCCCGCCGTTCCTGCCGCGTGCGCGTGCCGAGGCAAGCCCGGCCACGGTCCGCTCGGAAATCAACTCCCGCTCAAACTCGGCCAGGGCAGCAAAAATTCCGAACACAAGCTTACCCGCGGCGGTTGTCGTGTCGACCGCCGCACCGTGACCGGTCAGGACCTTCAATCCCACGCTACGGGTTTCAGTGTTACCCGACGCGAAAGCGGGCCCACGTCCGATTGGTGGCACGTCGCGAGAAAGCTCGGAGAACCGTTAGTGTGGGAGAAAGCAAATGGACGCTGCACCACTGGGCGTGTGCGCTCTCAACATTGTCGAAAGACATGTACAACGGCTGCGGGTGGGTATCGCGAAGGTCGCTCGGGGAATACTCCGAGTTCCCGGGTCGGCACTTATTGAGGCTGGCCTTTGTGCTGCTCGAGCCGAGTGATGGGAAACTATCACGCTCGGTTCCTCGGGGGCTGGGCGCGGGAAACCGCGCCTGGCTACCCTCCCGGATGGTCACAGCGGCAGTCCCGCTGCCCGCATCTCCTCGATTAGTTCCGTCGATCGCTGCGGATTCAGCAGGGCTTGGCCGCCATCAACATCAACACCAGGCGCTCCGGATGTCGTATCGGCAAGGCCGCTAATCTGCGGCGCAAGGCCACGATCGCCTCCATCGGAATGGCGACACCGGCGCCCACTATGCGCTCCGCTGGACAGTGGATGCCGTATCTGGTGATTCGTCGCCCGTTTCGGTGCTCAGCAAAGCAGTACCGGCGGCTTTCGGTGAACCATCACCGTTGACGTAGGTGTAAAGCGTGGTCTTCGTGATGCCCAAGCGCTTGGCGACGTCGGCAGCAACTGCCTTTGGATCCGACAAGGCTGCCATCGCCATGGTCAGCATTGCTCGATCCATCTTGCGCGGACGCCCACCCAAGCACCCACGAGCACGTGCCGCCGCGAGACCCGCACGCGCAAGTCTTCGGCGGTGTTGACCAGGTGTCGAAGATCACGCCCCAGGCGATCCAATTTCCAGAGGACGAGCGTGTTACCGGGCTGAAGCGCCTTGAGGCAAGCGATCAAGCCAGGACGCGTGTCATTGCGCCCTGAAGCCAGGTCTTCATAGATGCGCTCGGGGTCGACGCCCGCAACAAGCAGTGCATTGCACTGCGGAGCTACCGTCTGGGAGCCATCGGACTTCGATACCCTGGCGTAACCGATTAGCAGCACTTCTTCGCTCCGTCAGGAAACAAGGAGCATAGGATGCAATCTTGTGTTGATTTTAGAAACGGGTTTTCTGGTGACCCGTCGGAGCAAAAAACTGCCGCCTGCCCACCAGAAAACCGGCCGTTTTCTTGGCGAGCCCCACTGTGAAATGACGGATGTGAGCCCCCCGAGCCGCGTAAGAAAGGCGACATTCCTCCAAGCGTTCGGTACCGAGATTTCGTGAGCCCGCCGCCGTGACCGTCTGTGCCGCGAACCCGGTTGAGCGTCTCAACAATGTGCGTCCGTCTCACGTAATGTGGTTTGAGAATCACCGAATGTGCGTCTGGAGTCGCTATCCGTCTCAACTAATTTGCGTCAGAAAGCCCCCTTGATTGTGCGTCTGGGCCGACATCATTTTGCGTCGCTACACATAGCCATAGAAGCGGCGGATTTCCGTCCTATGCTGCCAACGTTGCTCGCCCACACGGTAGGCCAACACACGGCTCCCCACCTCGATGCGCAATTGCCTGGCCAGCGACTGCAGCACCGACACCGGCACAGCCAGTGGGTCTTCAAGGAACGTGCCGAGATAACGCACCGTACCGAGCTGCACGGCGAAACCGAGCCGGTTGTGCTTGCCGCGCTTCTGCGCGATCAGCGCGTGGTCGGCATCGTCGAGGTGGAAGTAGCGGGCGAGGTCGTGGGGTGACGGCGTCCCTGTCTAGTGACCATAGTTCTCGCGTTGTTCGTTGGACAGAAAGCTGACCGGCATGCGTGCTTCCGTAGAACGGCGGCTACACCCTTACGGCTTGCCTTGGTGCATGGCCCAAATTCGTTTGACCTGGCTTTCGCTACACCCGGCCAGCTTGGCGGTTTTCTGGATCGTATGGCCCGCCTGGCGCAGGGCAACAATGCGCTGGTGCGTGGTGGCATCCGGCTTCCGACCGGTGTATTTGCCGGACGCCTTGGCCAGTTGCACGCCCTGGCGCTGCCGCTCGCGCCGTGTCTCGTAGTCGTCGCGAGCCATTTGCAAGGCCAGCTTGAGCAGAAGTTCCTGCACCGACTCCAGCACGATCTTGGCAACGCCGTCGGCGTCAGCCGCCAAGTCGGAAAGATCGACCAAACCCGGTACGGCCAGCCTCGCCCCTTTGGCCCGGATCGAGCCGACCAGTTGCTCGGCCTCGGCCAAAGGGAGTCGGCTGATGCGGTCGATCTTCTCGGCGACCACCACTTCGCCCGGTTGCAGATCGGCGATCATCCGCAGCAATTCAGGTCGGTCGGCGCGGGCACCGGATGCTTTCTCGCGGTAGACGCCGGCGACGTAGTAATCGGCCGCCCGGGTGCTGTGCTCGATCTCGGCCTGACGGGTGAGGTCCTGTTCATCGGTGCTGACGCGGAGATAGATGCGGGCGACTTTCATGGAGCCTGGCCAAGATGGGTATACGGAACTTGGCCAACTATAGATCAAGTAGCCAATAATGTGAAAGGCAATGTAAGTTGGCCATTGTCTATTTGACCATCCCAATTGGCTAGGAACGAGGAAAAGTTGGCCTGCTTCGGTAGGTTGTATATACTTGTGTATATACTTTGCACCGCACTAGGGAGAGCCATGATGATAGAGACACGTGTTGCCAAGCTGTTCAAGAACGGCGCCAGTCAGGCGGTGCGTCTCCCCTCGGACTTCCGCTTTGAAGGGGACGAGGTCTATGTCACGCGCGACGATGCAACCGGCGATGTCGTGCTGTCCAACCGTCCGGGGGCCAAAACCTGGAACGAATTTTTCGAGTTGCTGCATGAAGTCGACGTTCCCGCAGATTTCATGGCCGAGCGCCCGCTGAATGTGTTGCCGCAAGAACGAGGCATCTTCGACGACGATCTCTCTACGAACCACACGGTGAGCCGCTAGCGATGCTGCATATGCTGGATACCGACACGGCAAGCTACCTGATCAAGGGGAAATCGCGCGCGATAGAAGCCAAACTGGCGGCCCTCATGCCGTCGATGGTTTGCATCTCGGTGATGACGCGGGCGGAATTGCAATATGGCCTGAAGCGATTGGCGGGCGATCATCGTTTGCATCTGGCGGTGCGCCAGTTCCTCAAGATCGTCCGCATCCTGCCGTGGGACGCCGATGCAGCGGACTGGTACGCCGAAATCCGCCACCAACTCGTTAGCACGGGGCAACCGATCGGCGAACTGGATATGATGATCGCCGCACACTCATTGTCAGCCGGTGCGGTGTTAGTCACCAACAATAGCCGCCATTACGAGCGGATCGCTGCACCGCTAATCCTGGACAACTGGGCGTAGCTCGCCAACCAGGTTTGCTTGCTGTGATCAGAGGCGAATGCAATCCTTGCGCAATCCCGCAGACGACGAATAGGCAGCGCGCTTGCCCGGAACTGGGACCACAGATACCTTGGGGACGAAGTGGGGGAAGCGGACGGCTATAGCCATGGCTAGTCTGGCGATGACAAACACCTAAACCGGTTTTCCGTTCCACTGCACCTCAAACCCCACGTTCGGTACCGAGGTTTCGTGAGTCCGCCGCTGTGACCATCCGCACCGCGAACACGATTGAGCGTCTCAACAATGTGCGTCCGTCTCACGTAATGTGGTTTGAGAATCACCGAATGTGCGTCTGGAGTCGCTATCCGTCTCAACTAATTTGCGTCAGAAAGCCCTCTTGATTGTGCGTCTGGGCCAACATCATTTTGCGTCGCTACAGGTAGCGGTGTGCACGCACCCCGTTTCTTCGACGCCGCAGTCGACAGGCCAGGTCCAAGGCGAGACAGCGCCAACGACCTCGATGATGCGATTACTTCAGGCTGACTAAAAGCTTAAGTCTGCATGTCTTGGGCATTTTCTACTTGCCTTGTGGAGCGTCGGTCGCCATGGTGGGTGGGTATGCCGCATTGGCCAACGCTTCGCCTTCGCGGTCGCAGTGGTGACCGTGTCGCGCCGCGGACCGCGCTTCGGCGAGTGGTCTGAAAAATCTGAGCGGCTGCTCTCAGTCCGATCCGGCCGTTGGTGCTCGGCCTCAGCAGTTGCTGGTCTGGCTAGCCTCTTCAGACTGATTGTGGGCATTCTGCCGTTGTACCCTGTTTGGTGCAGTTGCGCTGAGCAAACATTGCGTACGCTCCACACTCGACATCAGCCGCACTCCACCACCGCTATTCGATGACCACATAGAACGGCTCGCTTTTTCCAAGGAGGACGTCGTCGGTTTTGCGAATCAGGAACGCCTCCACCATGTGAACCCCACGGTATGACAACTGCTCCCAGCGTACCCCCGAACTATCCGATCGGTAGTAGTCGCCGCGAAGGGCATTGGCACGACGTGCGACTTCGTCCGTGTTCGTCACACGCCATTCGACCTTGTAGGTATCCGGGAACGGAAGCCCCTGATTGTTTCTGGCGTTGAAACGCACCCAAAACCCAGACGTCAAAGGCTCTAGGCTGCGAAGCGTATGGAGTTGCTGCCCGTCGCGCGCCGTCCACAACTGCGCGCCGACATTCACGCTCAGGCGAGTGCCAAGCACGTTTCGCCATCGGGGGCGGCGCATGTGCGGCAGCCGATCAAATCCGCTTGGCAACGCCGCCCGGCCGATCTTTTTCACCAGCGCTACCAGGTCGCCAACGCCCTCCAATAACGGCGTTCCCCTGATCGCTGCCAGCGCCACTTCGCTGACCTTGCTCGCCTTTTCCTCGGCTTCTCGAACCGCAAAGTCGTCCCCAAAGACACGCTGCCACTTGCCGATGCTCTCCTCCTTGTCCGGCTCGTCATACGCGTCATCGATCCAGCCGCGGTACAGGTTGACCTTCGCTCGGAAGTTGCTGTACTTCGTATCGTCCCAGGCGTTGCTCTGAATTTCTTCGAAGAGTACGGGGTTGCGTACCGTCGGCTTGCTTGGGTTCGCCTGTAGCCAATCGTCAAGACGGTCAATCAGCGTTTTCAGTGTCGTGGGGACATCGACAAAACCAGGCGTCCCCTTGTCCGATGCATAGACCTGCATTCCTAGCAGCGTCGTCAGCAGAAAGGACGGGCACGTGAAGTTCGTCTTGATGTCTCGCAGATATTTCAGCAAGCGGGTTGTCTTGCGAAAATTATTGCTCCCGCTGATGGCATTACGTTCGATTAGCCAGTTCGTGTAATCCAGCGGGTTGGACTTCTCGAAAGAGTTGGTACCGCGGTTGCACACCTCCCAGGCGCCCGATTGAAGGCGCTCCTTCACGCAGGGCGCCACGTCGATCTTGCGCTCGCCAGCGTACTCGATGGTGATGCAGTGCGAGTACCGACGGATCTTGTCCTTGTACAATCCGCGCTTTCCCATCTCGGCATACAGTTCGTTGATGTAGTCCTTCGCTTCCCATCTTGCGACGGGCTTTACGTATACCAGCAGGTCTACATCGAACGGATCCCCGGACAAAGGTTTGATGATGGTCTTGTGCGCCCACGACCCGTGTGCCGCGAATCCGACGATCGTTGGCTTCCAATTTAGCCCTCTCACCGAGGTCTTGATGGCCTCAATGCCATTCTCGAGTTGGCCGAACCGTGTGCTGTTGAGGTTGACCGTGTAGACCAAGAAGGTGTTGAAGTCCTGGATTAGCTTCATTTTTCATCCCACTTTGTAGTCATGGTCATTGGCGCGGGTGTTAGTCGCAGTTGGTCGACCAGTTCCTGAGCGCCGGCATTCATGCGCTCCTCCATCTGGCTGCGCAGTCGGTTGTAGATCCAGTCGAAGATCAGCGGGCTGGAAACGCGATGGTTGTAGATGGCATCCTGCAACTCACGCGACCTCATGCTGATTTCTTGTTCCGTTGCCCCTGCACGCGACTTGTCGAAGAGCTTCTTCACGTCCTCGTTCAAGCGGTCCAGCAATTCGCAAGTCGCCGCGTGCCGATTGCGCTCCCGCAATGCCCAGATCATCATGGGCGTCATCGGGGCCAACGTCGACAGGACGAACGAGGTTATGGTGGTGTCGATCCACAGGGAGCCCATTCCGACAAAAAACATGATCGCAACGGCACCGAACAGCAAAACCATTCGGTAGCGCTTTCTCAACGCGCTGTCGTACCAGATATTGGTGCGCTGGCACACGAGTCTGGCCAGATGAAGCGGCAGGGCATTGACGGTCAGTGGGTACCAATCCAGCAGACGCTTCTCGTCTTTCGCGCTGAGTGTTCTACAGGCATCCTCGAACACTTGTTCAGGGTCGACCCGACTGCCGGCCAGAAATACGTTCCAGTCCATTCCCAACAACGTGCAATCGAAGTCCTCCTGCAGCTTGGCAGCAGTCTTGAGTTGCGTTCTGAGCCAGGGGTCGAAGAACAGCACTTCCAAGTAGCTGAAGGTCAGGGCAAAGAGCGCGATGAACGGCTTCGACGCTGAAAACAGCGCTGCTGCTGCGAGCCCCACTAACGGCAGCCCCAGCGAGATCACCAGCCCGACGGCCTGGTAGTTCTTGGCGCGCCGGTAGATCAGCGTCCGGGCACGCAGCAGGTTCAGCATTCTCGGCTGAACCTGCTGCTTGTCGATTTCATTCATCTCTTTTCCTTGTTGTGTTGCCGCGCTCTCCTTAGCCACCGACATTCCTCATGCCCAGCGCGTCACGCGTATCCGAGGATGATTACCCCCGCCAGACCAGGTGCCTGTTGCGAGCCAATCCTCGAAGTACCACAGCCATTCTGAAGTCCAGGGAATGTAGGTCTCCGACAGCTTCATCTGCGGCAGCCATTCGCGCTGCTTGGGCCACCACAGACACAGCTTGGTGCCTACCCCCTTGCTGGGATAGATATGAGGCAGGGCTTCTTCGTCCGCCAGGGTCTTCAAGTCGGGATCCAGCACGAACATCTCCGGTGCCCGGGCGTCTGGCGTAAGACGAAGTTCGCACGTATAAATCCGGCCGAACTCGCTGGGCGCCAGGCGAAACCGGTAGTGCAAGGCGCGGCCCGAGAAGAACACAAGTCGCGCACCGTCGAGAGGCAACGCGCGTAGCTCCAATGCCCGCTGGGCCAACGTAGGGGTCGGCGCAATGGGATAGCGCGTCATCAACGCCCGAAATAGGTGTGCGAACGCACCGGGACGTTGATCGGCGCAGCGGCCACCGAAGAAATCAACGTCACCCGGCCGGCAGCGCGGCTTGCGCTTTGGCGCTCAGCTTGCGCCTGCTGAATGGCTCCGGCGCTGTGAGAACCGAAAGCGGCTTGCAGTGCCTTGAGGAGCACGTCCATACCTTCATGATGTTCGATCGCATTCAAGATGCGGTTCAGGTCGCTGATCAGTCGCCGGTGCCAGAAAAAGAATGCCTCCTGCCGCGCTGGCAAATTCATGCTCGCTGCGAGGTTGTCCTTCGGCGCCGACGGGTTGGGCAATACCCATTCTTCAGTGCCATCGGGCCGCGAGATGCGCTCGAAGTGCAGCGGCATGCGCACGACGATATCAAGCAGCAGTTCCAAGGGACTTTCATGCGGTTGTGGCGCCTCCACCGCGTAGGCCATAGCGGCTAGCGTCGTCAGGAAGACCGACGACGGCGCCATGTCCTGGCCGACTTGTACGACGCCGAATGCCTCATTGCGATGCAGCTTCAACAGCTGAACCAAGCGGCACAGGAGCCGGCCGAACACCTCCTGTGCGTCCGGCAAAGGGGTGACGTCCGCGCGCGTCACGGAGTCCATCGCCTCCGAGAAGCTCAGAGCGGCCGTGAAGTTCGGAGAGATGGCGGCGGCCAGATCGAAGTGCTTCGCGTAGCCACGCGGGTTTGTCGAGTCGAAACGCCGAAGTTCGCGATCTGGGATGAGCCCATGCGTGTCTCCGAACGGCGCCGCGAGCAGCGGCGCATCGATAACAGGCGCGATGTCGGCAAACATGCCGTCAGAATACTCAAGTGTCGCGCAACGTTCCCAGCGATGCAGCTGCAGCCCGTGCGCCTCGGCGTAACGAGACAGCACCCCGTGCAAACGATCGAGCAGCAAGGCCGGACCGCGGTCGCCTTCGTATTTGCGACGAGCCTCTGGCGTGAGCCGGGCGATCAAGTCGATGTCGAAGCCCTCCCGTGAGCCATCCCGTGGCCGCACAATGGTGCCCAGCTGGCGAGAGCCGTGGGCATGGATCTGGATCAGATCGCCATGGAACTCCGAGCAGCCCGAAAGAAATTCGCCGGTGCTGTTGTATGAACGTTCCAGCGCCGTCAACTGGGTCGGCGTTGGCTCGTTTGCCCGGGCGATGGCATCCACCAAGTGGAAGAAACGGGCGGACGACCGCGTCGAGATGAGGGGGCGTTGGGGAAGAGTCACAGGTTCGCAGATCACGGGGTTCCTTGAGGTTGTTGTCTTTCTTTGTTGCCGCTACACCTGGAGTCGTCCCAGCTCAGCGCTTGTGCTTGGTGGGATCCACCAGCGTGTAGCCTTGACCCGGCCGCGGCGTGGGGGGCAAGGGCTTGCCCTTCACCCCGGTCACTTCATTCCCCGTACCCGGGTTCTTGTACTGACCGGACCTCGGTGCCGGCGTGCCGGGCTTCAATATCTTGCTCATGGTCATCCCCTTTTAGGATTGGTTGATTGCGACGTTCCGCCCAGTGGCCTCTCCCCGGCAGGCTGTGTTACCAAGTCGGGGTTGCGCATTAAGTTCGGAAAGCACATAATTAAAAGTATGAACTTCCGAACTTCCGGAGTCAAGAATTTTTTTTATCGGAAAGCCGAACGAGATGCCAGCATTGGGTGAAAAGGTCCGCGCACTGCGGAAGAAGGCAGGCCTGACTCTGGAGCAGTTCGCGGAGCAGATCGGCGCGTCCAAGTCATCTGTGTGGGAACTGGAAAACAAGGAAAAGGCCCGCCCCTCCGCAGACCGGATCCACGAGGTGGCGAAGGTCCTGGGCGTGACACCCGAGTTCCTGATGAACGATGACGTCGCCGAACCCTCGATCGACGTGGCCGACGAGGCGTTCTTCCGCAAGTACCAGTCGCTGGACAACGGGGTGAAGCAGCAGTTACAGGAGATCCTCAGCGTACTCGACAAGAAGGCCGGCCCTTGATCGCGCCGCTCTCTCCCAAGCGTGAGGCAATCAAGATGGCGCGACTATGGCGCGCCGTCCATGGCCTCACGTTTCCGATCAATGCCGGAGCGCTGGCGCAGGAATGGTCTAGAAACGTGGTGCCAGAGGCCCCCATCGGGGAGTTGCAAGCCAAGGAGGGGTCGTCTCAGAAAACGGAAAATAAAGCACGCTAAGCCGGTTGCAATGGTCGTAGCGGCCTGAACTTGCCCGCGCCGATCTTGGCGCTGCTGCGCCAGAGGTAGTCGCCGGTCAGGTTGATGTGTTCCCAGCCGAGCGGCGACAGGTACTGCAACAACGCGTTATCGACAGTATGGCCATTGCCACGTAACGCTTGCGCTGCGCGCTCCAGATAGACCGTGTTCCACAGCACAACGGCCGCCGTCACCAGGTTGAGGCCGCTGGCCCGATAGCGCTGCTGCTCGAAACTGCGGTCGCGGATTTCGCCCAAGCGGTTGAAGAACACGGCCCGGGCCAGTGCGTTGCGGGCTTCGCCCTTGTTCAACCCGGCATGCACACGGCGGCGCAGCTCGACGCTTTGCAGCCAGTCGAGGATGAACAGCGTGCGCTCGATGCGGCCCAACTCGCGCAGGGCGACGGCCAGGCCGTTCTGGCGCGGGTAACTGCCGAGCTTCCTGAGCATCAGCGAGGCCGTCACCGTGCCCTGCTTGATCGAGGTGGCCAGCCGCAAAATTTCGTCCCAATGGGCGCGGACATGCTTGATGTTGAGCGTGCCGCCGATCATCGGCTTGAGCGCGTCATAGGCGGTTTCGCCCTTGGAAATGTAGAGCTTGGTGTCTCCCAAATCGCGGATGCGCGGCGCGAAGCGGAAGCCCAAGAGGTGCATCAGAGCAAAGACATGATCGGTGAAGCCCGCCGTGTCGGTGTAGTGTTCTTCGATGCGCAGGTCGGACTCGTGGTACAGCAGGCCATCGAGCACATAGGTGGAGTCGCGCACGCCGACATTTACCACCTTGGTGTGGAACGGCGCGTACTGGTCGGAGATGTGGGTGTAGAACGTCCGTCCTGGGCTGCTGCCATATTTCGGGTTGATGTGGCCGGTACTCTCGGCCTTGCTGCCGGTGCGGAAGTTCTGGCCGTCCGATGATGACGTGGTGCCGTCGCCCCAATGCTCGGCGAAGGGATGCCGGAATTGGGCGTTCACCAATTCAGCCAGCGCCGTCGAATAGGTTTCGTCGCGGGTATGCCAGGCTTGCAACCAGGCGAGCTTGGCGTAGGTCGTGCCGGGACAGGACTCAGCCATCTTCGTCAGGCCCAGGTTGATTGCGTCGGCCAGGATCGTCGTTAGCAGCAAGTTTTTGTCCTTGGCCAGATCGCCCGATTTCAGGTGCGTGAAGTGGCGGGTGAAGCCCGTCCACTCATCGACTTCGAGCAGCAATTCGGTGATCTTGACGTGTGGCAGGATCATGGCCGTCTGGTCGATCAGCGCCTGCGCGGTGTCGGGCACCGCCGCATCCAGCGGCGTGATTTTCAAGCCGGACTCGGTGATGATGGCATCGGGCAGATCGTTGGCCGCCGCCATGCGGTTGACGGTGGCAAGCTGCGTTTCCAGTAGGGTCAGCCGGTCGTGCAGATATTGGTCGCAGTCGGTGACAACGGCCAGCGGCAATGTGCTGGACTGCTTGAGGCTGGTGAACTTATCGGGCGGCACCAGGTAGTCCTCGAAGTCCTTGAACTGGCGCGAACCCTGCACCCAAATGTCGCCCGAGCGAAGGGAGTTCTTGAGTTCCGACAGGGCGCACAGTTCGTAGTAGCGTCTGTCGATACCAGCGTCGGTCATCACCAGTTTCTGCCAGCGCGGCTTGATGAAGTCGGTCGGGGCATCGGTTGGCACCTTGCGGGCGTTGTCGGTGTTCATACCGCGCAGCACCTCGATGGCATCAAGCACACCCTTGGCGGCGGGCGCGGCCCGCAGCTTGAGCACGGCAAGGAATTCCGGCGCGTAGCGGCGCAAGGTGGCGTAACTCTCGCCGATGCGATGCAGGAAGTCGAAGTCATCGGGCTGCGCGAGCTTTTGCGCCTCGGTGACGCTCTCGGCGAAAGCGTCCCAGGACATGACGGCCTCAATGGCCGCGAACGGGTCGCGGCCTGACTGTTTGGCGTCGATCAGCGCCTGACCGATGCGCCCGTACAGTCGCACCTTGGCGTTGATGGCTTTACCAGAAGCCTGGAACTGCTGCTGATGCTTGTTCTTGGCGGCGTTGAACAGCTTCCCCAGGATGCGGTCGTGCAAGTCGATGATTTCGTCGGTGACGGTGGCCATGCCTTCGATGGCCAGCGCCACGAGGGTGGCGTAGCGCCGCCGCGGCTCGAACTTGGCCAGGTCGGCGGGCGTCATCTGGCCGCCCTCGCGGGCGATTTTGAGCAGCCGGTTCTGGTGAACCAGCCGCTCGATGCCAGAAGGCAGGTCGAGGGCCTGCCAGGCTTTGAGGCGCTCAATGTGTTCGAGCATGTGGCGGGAGTTCGGTTTGACAGGCGACTGACGCAGCCAGGCCAGCCAGGTCATCTTGCCGTTGTCGCGGCGTTTCAGCAGATCGTCGAGGCGATGCCGGTGTCCGTTCGACAGCGGCTCGGACAGGGCTTCATAGATGCGTCGGTTGGCGCGAGTGATGGCCTCAGCACTGGCGCGCTCGATGGCGTTGAGCGCGGGCAGGATGATCGACTGCCGCCGCAGTTGCTCAATCAAGGCGCTGGCCAGCACGATGCCTTTGTCGGTCTGCATGGCCAGCTCGGTCAGCGTGTGGACGGCCTGTCGGTAATGGCTCATGGTGAACGGCTGGAAGCCGAACACCGTTTGCAGTTCGACCAGGTGCTCGCGCCGGGTCTGTTCCCGCTGCCCGTAGTCGTTCCAGCTTTCAACACCGACCTTGAGCTGGTCGGCGACCAGTTTCAGCAAGGGCAGGAACAGCGGCTGATCGACGCCAAGGAGAATGCCGGGAAAGCGCAGGTAGCAAAGCTGCACCGCGAAGCCCAACCGGTTCGCAGGCCCGCGCCGCTGCCGGATGATCGAAAGGTCACTATCACTGAGCGAGTAATGCCGGATCAAATCGTCCTTGGTGTCCGGCAACGCCAGCAGGCTTTCCCGCTCGGCGGCGGACAGGATGGAACGACGAGGCATATTTACTGATCCGTTCTCAAGTATTGATACAGGGTCTCCCGACTGACGCCGAACTCGCGCGCCAGTTTCGACTTTTGTTCGCCTGCGTCGGCCCGTTGACGTAACTCGGCCGCACGCTCTGGCGACAGGGCTTTCTTGCGGCCCCGGTAGGCACCGCGCTGCTTAGCCAGCGCAATGCCCTCGCGCTGCCTCTCGCGGATCAGGGCACGCTCGAATTCGGCGAATGCACCCATCACGGACAGCATCAGATTGGCCATCGGCGAATCCTCGCCGGTGAAGGTCAGGCATTCCTTGACGAACTCAATTCGTACGCCGCGCTTGGTGAGCTTTTGCACGAGGCGGCGCAAGTCATCGAGGTTGCGCGCCAGGCGATCCATGCTGTGCACCACCACGGTATCGCCTTCGCGCACGAAGGTCAGCAGCGTGTCGAGCTGCGGGCGCAGCGTATCTTTGCCCGACGCCTTGTCGGTGAATACCTTGTCCACCTGGACCTGCTCAAGCTGGCGATCCGGGTTCTGATCGAAGCTGCTGACCCGCACGTACCCGATGCGTTGACCTTTCAAGGGTGTCTCCTGCACAAATGTGTCAGGAAAGAATTTATAAGCCTTTGCTACATGTGTCAATAAATATTCATTAATACTCTATCCTGACGCATTTCGAGTGCAGCACTTGACGCCAAGTTAGGGTATAGCTTAACCGGACACATCGGCCTCTGTGCCTCTACTGCTTTTCGGTACAACCGTCAAGAACAGGCAGAGCGCTCCGATAGTTATCGCCACATCAGCGAGGTTGAAGGCGGGCCAGTGCACAAGCTGCCAATGGAAGTCGAGGAAATCGACAACCGATCCACGCAGCACACGATCCACGACATTGCCGAGCGCACCACCAAGGATCAGGCTGTAGCCCACCGCTTCAAGGCGTGGCCGCTGCTGGCACAGCATGCGGCCCAGCCAAGCAGAAACGACCAGACCCAGCGCCATGAGAAAGTAACGTTGCCAGCCGCCAGCGTTCGCCAGAAAGCTGAATGCCGCGCCGGGATTCAGGACATGGACAATGTTGAAGAAGGTGCTGACTTCGACCTGTTCACCGTAGGCAAACGTGCGGGTGATGGCGAACTTTGCGAGCTGATCTGTCATGACAGAACTGGCGGCCACTGCGAACCAGACCCAAGTCGATGTGCGGCGAGCCGATTGCCACACAGGGGCGGCCAGCGGCATCAGCCACCCGGCGAGCGCCGTGCAGCTCAATCCAAGTACCCACCCCGCCAGCACATCGGCAGGAAAGTGCATTCCGGCTGCGATGCGTGACCAACCGACCAATGCGGCGTACAACACCAAGCCGATGCGGCCACGACGGCCTATCAAAGGCCAGAGCGCGCCGACCACCAGCGCGGCATAGGTGGCATGCCCGCTGGGCAGGCTGTAGTGTCGTTCGATGCCCCCGATAACGCGCACCATGTCGCCAAAAACGGCAGGCGGGCGTGGAAAGTCGATCCATAGCTTCAAGATGGTGGCGACGAGAAATGCCAACGCAAAGGCCACGCTAAAGACTCTGAGTCTGTACCGGATGGCATCGGCCCGCGTTGGGTCAGGTGCCGACTTTGACCATCCCCACATCGCCAAGAGCATCAGTGGTGCAGTCCAGTAGTTGCCTATCACAAGGTTGAAGAACGATACCGGCGGTTCCAGCGCTGCAGGTGTGCTCATGTTGATGGCTTGGAACAACGCGATGTTTAGACCACCCCAGTCGTAGAGAAAGAATTTCCAGCTCATTTGCGCAACAGCCTCAAGCCATTGCCAACGACGAGCAAGCTGGCCCCCATATCAGCAAACACCGCCATCCACATGGTCGCTTGACCCGTGAAGGTCAGCACCAGAAATACTGCCTTGATGCCAAGGGCCAGCACAATGTTTTGCATCAGCACCTGCGCCGTCGCACGCGACAGGCGCACGAAGGTCGGAATCTTGCCCAGGTTGTCGTCCATCAGGGCCACGTCAGCGGTCTCGATGGCGGTATCGGTGCCAGCCGCTCCCATGGCAAAGCCGATGTCCGCACGCGCCAAGGCCGGGGCATCGTTGATGCCATCACCGACCATGCCGACCTTGCCCTTTATGGCCAGTAGCTCAACTTCGCGCAGTTTGTCGTCTGGGAGCAGATTGCCTTGCGCACTGTCGATCCCGGCTTGTGCGGCAATGGCCTGTGCCGTGTGGGGGTTGTCGCCGGTCAGCATCATGGTGTTGATGCCCAGTGCATGAAGCTCGGCAATGGCGCTCCTGCTGCTTTCCTTGATGGTGTCCGCTACGGCAAATAAGGCATGAACCCCTTTTGCGCTGACCAACATCACGACAGTTTTACCCATGGTTTCCAGCGCCGCGATGCGCTGTTCCAGTTCTGGTGTGCATTGCCCCAGCGCTTCGAGCATCCGCTGGTTGCCAAGATGGTAGGTCTCACCGTTGATTTGGCCTTGCACGCCCCGACCGGGCAGCGCGCTGAACTCGGCTACGTCGAGTAAGGCAACCCCATCCGTCTGCGCGGCTTGTGCCACCGCTTTGGATACAGGGTGGTCGGAACGAGCCGCCAGACTGGCAGCGATGCTGCGGCTGTTTGCGGCGAGTGCATTGCCCCAAGTGACAAAATCGGTCTGTGCGGGCTTGCCGTGCGTGATCGTGCCGGTCTTGTCCAGAGCCAGCCAGCGCAGCTTGCGGCCTTCTTCCAGATAGACGCCGCCCTTGATGAGAATGCCGTGGCGGGCGGCAGCGGCCAGGCCGCTGACGATGCTGACCGGCGTAGAGATCACCAGTGCGCACGGGCAGGCGACCACCAGCAGAACCAATGCACGGTAAATCCAGTCGAGCCATGCCGCACCCATGAACAGCGGTGGCAACAACGCGACGGCGATGGCAACACCGAAAACAATGGGCGTGTACCAGCGGGCGAACTGATCGACAAAGCGCTGAGTCGGCGCACGGCTTCCTTGGGCAGCCTCTACCGCGTGAATGATGCGGGCCAATGTGGAGTTGCTGGCCACGGCGGTGACGCGGTACTCGAATGAACCGGATTCGTTGATCGTGCCCGCAAACACCGGATCACCGGGGGATTTCTCGACCGGAAGGCTTTCACCCGTGATCGGGGCTTGGTTGACGGCAGAGCGGCCTTCCAGCACCTCACCATCCAGGGCGATGCGCTCACCTGGCTTGACCCGGACGCGGCTACCGATGGCAATTTGCTTTGCACCCACCTCGCGCCATGTGCCGTCAGCCTGCTGCACCGTGGCCTGTTCCGGGGTCAGGTCGAGCAGGCCACGGATGGCATTGCGGGCGCGATCCAGCGACTTGGCTTCGATCACCTCGGCCAGCGCGAAAAGCACCATCACCATTGCCGCCTCGGGCCAGTGCCCGATCAACATGGCACCCGTGACGGCAATCGACATCAGGGCGTTCATGTTGAGATTACGGTTCTTGAGCGCAATCCAACCTTTCTTGTAGGTGGACAGACCGCCGGTGAAGACCGCGACGAGCGCCAGAACGACGACCGACCAATGATTGCCGTTGTGGAGCCAGTAGACCGCCTCGGCCGCCGATGCAGTTACAAAGGAGATGCCCAGCGGCCACCAGTTGGTCGGCGTGGTCACAAGGGATGCGGATGGCGATGCGGCCTCTGCGGTGTCCAACACCTGCGCCTCGAATCCAAGCGCTTGCAGTGCCGCGAGCACGTCCGGCAGAACCTGGTCCGCATGGCGTACCGACAGCGTGCGCTGCATCAGGTTGAAATCGAGATCGGCAACTCCGGCCATGGTACCGAGCTTGTTGCGGATCAACGTCTCTTCGGTCGGGCAATCCATTTTGGTAATGGACAGCTTGGTCGTTTGCCCGGTCGATGCCTGATCCATGCGCACGGCTTGCATGCCGATGGCGGTTAGCGCCTGCTCAACGGGAAACAACGAAGGCAGTTCGTGCCGAACGGCCAAAGTACGCTGCATCAGGTTGAACTCAAGACCAACCACCCCCGCCAGCCCGACCAGCTTGCCTCGGATCAGCGCCTCTTCCGTGGGGCAGTCCATGTTCTCGATGCGATACACCGCTTGAGCCGATCCGGTTGTCGCTGGGGCTTGTGTCGTGGGTTGGATGATCGGCCCAGCCGAGCAGCCACACGCCGTGGAAGCGCATTCGCTCATAAATAACTCCTTCAAATCTATACAACTTCCATTACAAACCCTATAGTTACTATAGAGTCAAGTGAAATAAAGGAGATTGATGCATGGAAATCAGAATTGGCGACCTCGCCAAGCGCTCTGGATGCGAGGTTGTGACCATCCGCTACTACGAGAAGGAAGGGCTACTGCCGAAGCCAGCGCGAAGCGGTGGCAACTTCCGGCTGTACGGTGAGGCGCACATTGAGCGCTTGCAATTCATCCGTCATTGCCGTTCGCTCGACATGACGTTGAGCGAGATTCGCGCATTGCTGGGTCTGCGAGACAACCCGATGCAGGACTGTGGGGAGGTCAACACGCTGCTGGAGGCCCATATTCAACAGGTGGAAATGCGTGTGTCCGCGCTGTTGCAGTTAAAGCGGCACTTGGTTGATTTGCGCGAGAAGTGTTCTGGCTCTCGATCTGTAGAGGCGTGCGGCATTTTGCAAGGGTTGGGCAATTGCAATTGCCATGGTGAAAGTGCCACGAAAAGTCAAACATCTGGGTAAGTAAGGGCTTAGCGTGCTTTATTTTCCGTTTTCTGAGGCGACCCCAAGGAGCTGAAAGGCTTTGAGGGTGGCCTGTTCTGGCTAAAGGAGAGAAAAGTCTGGGCGCTGCTGTACCACCCGCACCCCGACCTGCCAGGCCGCTCCAATTTCACCGTGGCGCACGAGTTCGGGCACTACGTCCTGCACCGCAAGTTGCAGGAGGCGTTCCAGTGCTCACAAAACGCGACCCTGGGAATTACGGGCACGAGGATCGAACGCGAAGCGGATCAGTTCGCATCGTATCTGCTCATGCCCATCGACGACTATACCCAGCAGGTGCGCGGGCGTCGAATCACTCTCGACCTGTTGGGCGAGTGCGCCGACCGCTACGGCGTTTCGCTCACCGCTGTGATCCTCAAGTGGTTGGAGTTCACCGACCAAGCAGCGGTCGCCGTCATGGGGCGCGAGGGGATGCTGCACTGGTGGAAGGCCAGTGGCAGTGCGAAGAGATACACGTTCGACGCGCTCCAAGTGGGCATGGAGCTTCCTTCGGACTCTTTTGCCGTAAATCCCAGCATAGCGCTTTCAACGACCGACTACCGATCGGGTGTCGAACACCCCGAAGGCGTCTGGCCCATGAAGCTGCCCGTGCGCGAGATGGCGGTCCTCTCCGATCGATATGACATGTCACTTTCTCTGCTTATCTTCGACACGCCAGGAGTGGAACATCATGACGCCCCGGACGAAGACATGACGACTACACCGCCCACGTTCTGAAATCCGACCCAAGCCAAGAGCCTCGGCTGTAAGCTTGCGGTGACGGAAGCGCGTCAGCGTCCACGTCAAGACAGGAATGATTTTCCTGCAGTGACTAGGTAACTGCGGCGCATCCGTCGCGCATATGTCATGATGTAGCGTCTAGTCAGCCGATAGGAGGAGGTCAGATGTCTGGTTCTGGGGGCGGAGGAGGTGGTGGTTTTGCGCCACCTGACAATTGCGAGGCCATCGTCATCGACACTCAGCTAAGTTCGCCTAAACCTGCAGTGCTCGCCGGCATTCATGTGCATGACAAGCTAGATGTCACGGTCCAAGCCGGTAGCGGTGTTGAGTCTGTTGTTGTGCTCTTTAACGGAGAGGTTGCCGGTGGCCTTGCATCCCCCGAGGTCCGCAGCCTACGTGAGTGCATTCTCCGAGGCACAAAGTACTATGCAGAGGTCACAGACAAGAACGAAGGGCAAGTCAAAGTTCGGGTCAGGGCCAAGTGAGCGGGAACGGACGAGTACCTTCCCGAATTGCCGTGGTAGGTGGCGTCTATCGTGAAAGGTGCATGTGGCCCGGATGGAAAGAGGTGTTTGGCTCCGCAGGCAGGGCGGCTTCTGCGATCAGCTGCATGGGCGGCCAGGTGGACCTGTACACCTATGTGGATACGCTAGCCCAGGAAGTTCTGGAATCGCGTGCAGCGCTAGAAGACTTCCATGTAATTCCTACGCAAGTTAGCCAGTCTATCGCCTTCGAGTATCACCATAGTCTGGAAACGCCTCGTATCTACGGGCTCGGGAAACAAGAGCCCCCTCTCAGTGTCACCGCGGACCGGATCGTTCGTTTTGGGCTCTTGGAAGGCGACGCCATTGTAAAAGGGGGGCAGGTCGTCTACGACCCCCAAAGCGCGAGTTCTCCTGAACTGTTCTGCACCAACGGATCCACCGCTGACAATCTTGCCCTCATCCTGAACAGGCGCGAAGCCGAATCCATGACTGGACTTCCTGGCAGATCTCCAGAGAATCTGGCTGAACACCTCATTCAGCATAGTGAGGCACAGGTCGTCGTCATCAAGCTTGGTGCCGAGGGATCGCTGGTTCATGATGGAGCCGCAGGTCACCGTGTCCCCGCCTACCAAACTAAGCGAGTCTGGAAGATCGGTTCTGGCGATAACTTCGTGGCCCATTTCGCCTTTCATTGGATGAACGAAGGCAAATCGCCTGTCGAGAGCGCCTGTTACGTCCCGCGATATCTGGAACTCTTCAACCCGAGCCATTCGAGGTTGAGATGATGGCAAAGTCCCACGCTGACGCCGGAAGAAGAGGTTCCGGCGTCAGCGTGGGACGAGAGGGCTAGAAGGGCTCGCCTGGAGGTATTCTCCAAGGGGCTTCGGGATCGTAGAGGTTCATCTGACGGCTGCGGTGGCGGCGAAGCTGGACGAGGTAGCGGGCCTCACAAGCAGCGGCGAGTTGGTGAAGGAACTCGCTGATCGCCGCCGCACTTTCGTCGGAGAGGCCGTCGGGGAAGAGGGAGTGAGGGCGGCGTTTCATCGCAACTCCTCGATAGCCGCTTGCAGCAGATCGTCGGGCAAATGATTGAGTGCGCGCGGCACCGCCAGACGCATGGCGGTGCGCAGGATGCGCCCGGCGTGGCGCGGCAGGCCCTTGCTGGCTTGGCGCAGGAGTTCCAGGCCGGAATCGGTGAGCAGGGTATGCGCACACCCGGCGCTCTTGAGGGCATGGCCGACGAGTTGCGCAAAGCGCTCGCGTTCGAGCACCGGTCGCAGATGCACGCGTGCCTGGATGCGGCCGGCGAGTGCGGCGTAAGACGCCCGTTCGAGGGTTTGGGCGAGGATCGGGTGACCGACCAGCCAGACAGTGATGAGATCGCGCGAATCGAAGGCGAAGTTGAGAAAAGCGGGGAAATCGCGGAAGAATTCGGGTGGCAGATTCTGCGCCTCGTCGAGGATCCAGACCGGCAGAAGTTGCTTGGCGTCGGCCAGATGATGGATATGCGCCTTGATGTCGCGCCACAGTTGGGCGCGACGATAACTCGGCTGAAGGCCGAGGGATTGGGCCAGGCACCGGTAAAGGTCTGCCCGTCCGAAATCGGTCTCGGCATGGTAGATGACTTGGTAGCGATGCGGATTGAGCTTGGCGGTCACGAGGCGCAAGGCGGCCGTCTTGCCCACGCCGGCCTCGCCGGTCAGCAGGCCGAGGCCCGGCGATTGCAGAAGCCACTGGAAGCGCTCGGCGAGTTGCGCCAGCGCACCGTCATCCCACAGCTCGGCGGCGTCCTTGCCCAGAGGCGGATGGCGCAGACCAAAGTGTTGCAGATACATCTTCAGTCTCCTTTGCGGTCGTAATACTGACGATAGGTGAGTTCGATCAGATTCGGGCCAGACGGCGAGGCGGGAGCGGCGTCTGTCGGGTCGGATTTATTTCGTTGGCGATCGAGATTGCCCAGGGCATCGAGCGGGGTCGCGGCGCCGATCCCCTTGCCGTGCTCGTCCTCGACCTCGATGACCGCCCCGCTATGCGGATCGACGACCAGACACACCGTCTTGCCGGAGAGTTCGAAAGGCACTTCGAAGCGCGCCCCCTGATACGACACCGTGCCATCCTTCCTGACTCGACGGCTGACGCGATACCGGAACAAGGCATCGAGCTGCGCGGCCAGCGCTCCCAGCGAACGAATCTTCGACAAATCCTGCTGGTAGCGCGCGAGCGGCGTCATCCCGTCGAGGCCGGCATGCGGCGTATGGTGATAGACCCGCTCCAGCCAGGCCCAGAGACGCGCATTGAGGTCCTCGAAACTGTTGATGTGGCGCTCGTCGAGTTCCGACAGGAACTGGTCGCGGCAGGTCCGGTGCCAGCGCTCCAACTTGCCCTTGCCCTCGGGCGCATAGGGCCGGCAATAGATCAGGTGAATGCCCAGGCGGGCGCAGATCCCCTGCAGGGTCTCAGCACGGTAGGCCGCGCCGTTATCGACGACGAGCTTGATCGGGAGGCCTCGCTTCAGCAGCGCCTGCTTGAGCACCCCTTCGATGTCGAGCGCCGTTTCGCCGGGGCAGAAAGCGCTGTGAGCCACCAGACGTGAGGCATCGTCGAACAGCGAGACGAGATACCCCTTGACGAGCTTGCCCTCGTGAGGCACGCGGGGACCGTGCATCACATCGCCATACCAGATGGCGCCCGCGGAAGCGGCGACGAAGCTGCGCTTCTCCTCGGGCAGGCTGGCCGAGCCGCTGATCCGCGACAGGCCGTGCTGTTGCAGCAGCCGGTGGACCGTCGAGCGCGACAGGCTGCCGCGAGCCACCGTTCCGGCGGCTTCGAGCAACTGGCGAATCTGACGGATCGAGCGGCGCGGGTTGTCGCGCTTCGCGGCAAGGATCGCGGTCTGAATGGCTTGCGATAGCTTCGATTGCCCGCGGTCGACACGGGTCTTGGGTGTCAGGCCATCGATGCCCTGGGCAAGGTAAGTGTAATACCAGCCCTGAATCGTCTTCTCGGCAACATGGCGCCGACGCGTGCCGGGAATGGTGTATTCGCGCTCGGCCAGGGCGCGGATGGTCTGCTGCAATTCGCCGTGATCCAGCCGTTCCCGGCTGGTCAGCGAACCCAGGACGGACAGGCGAAACAAGGCGATCGGATTGATTCGATTCATGACGACTCCTCGGGGTGAATGGGAGTCGTCATCAAAACAAAAGGGCCGAAATAATGCCACGAGCAAACTGTGTGGGGACCCCGCCCGGGCGGGGTCCCCACCGTCCGCCACTCGCTCGGTGTCAGGAAATCATGGGACGCTCATCTCTTGATCGAGCCAGAACATGGCCCGCGGCAGACCCAGGCTGTTGAACACCTGGTGCCAAAAGCCGTGCGTGTCAACGGCCCGGCCGAGTTCGGCAAAGCGCACGCGCAGGTGAAACACAAAGTCCTTTCCCCGCTCCTGCAACCAGTTCCACCAGCGCGCGCCCGTGTGCCGGTCAGGTGGACCGCCGGGGTGCTCTGCCGCGCCGTTCAGCCGCTGCTGCAGGACTTGCTGTTGCACCGACCAGTCATACCAGCGTCGCGGTGCGATACATTCCGGCAGGCGCGAACACGTGCGTCGGCATCCGGCACAACGGTAGCGAAGGATGGGGATCGGGTTGAGCCGTGGCGGCACGGCTCGGCGGTCGGCCTTTCGCTCATAGTGACCATGCTGATGGACCACTCCCAGCCCGCAGTGCGGGCACGACTTCGGTCGATACACTTCAGCGGCCTTTTGAGTCGTCTCAACGTGCTGCTCAAGCGTGGTGATGCCGGCTACAATTCGTTGCATGGGCTGGGCTCTTTTCTATCTCGGTCGTCTCGATAACTTCCCACGATAGCAGAGGTGTTCCAGCCCTTCTCCGTCCTTCTTCATTCCGCCTTCGCTCAGGAGATCCTTCGATCTTCCTGCTCAAAGTACGCGCGATATTCAAAGCCCTTCAATCCCGTTTAGGGGCGGACGTAACAGCGCCGACTTGGCTTCGCAAGGGACAGCCTACTACTGCCAAACCAGGGGGTTCGCGACGCCGGATCTCTTGAACGCTTTCAAGCCCAAACCCGTAGTCGTGTCGAAGGCCTATCTTGCTGGCTACCGGCCCTTGGTTTATTTGGCCGGACCATTTTTTACGTTGGCGCAATTATGGCTCGTCGAACAAGCCCTAGCCGATCTCAAAGCAATGGGACTACGCGTGTTCTCGCCTTACCACGAGGTCGGCCATGGATCAGCGGATGATGTCGTCCAACTGGACCTTGAAGGAATTGATAAAGCCGATCTGGTGTTTGCGATTGGAGACGGCCTGGATTCTGGAACGATCTATGAGGTGGGTTACACCTGCGCCAAGGCGAAACCCGTCATCTTCTACTGTGAGAACGAAACTGACGAAAACAAGAAAATGATGGGAGGTTCAGGCTGCACGCTGTGCGACGATTACGCCACTGCCATCTACCAGACGCTTTGGACAGCTTGCGCCCTATGACCGCCGCACTGCTGCTTTCAGGTGGGATGGACTCGATCTCTATCGCTTGGTGGAAGCACCCTGACATCGCGATCACCATCGACTATGGGCAACTTCCAGCCGCCGCAGAAATCACCGCTTCCCAAGCGATTTGCCGCCGCCTGCGTATCCCTCACCATGTCCTGCAAGTTGATTGCCATTCCCTCGGGTCTGGCGACATGGCCGGCCTTGAACCCAACGCCTTAGCACCCGCTACCGATTGGTGGCCCTATCGCAATCAACTGCTCATAACCCTGGCTGCAATGAAGGCTGTCACGCTTGAAGTGAGGCAGCTTTGGTTAGGAACCGTCGCATCCGACGCATCTCACCGTGACGGCACGCCTAACTTCTTGTCCGCCATGAGCGCCTTGCTCGCTGTGCAGGAAGGTGGACTGACGGTATCGGCCCCAGCCATTGGCATGAGCACTGTGGATCTCGTACGCCAATCCGGCGTACCGCTTGAGATACTTGCATGGGCTCACAGTTGCCACAAGGCGGACGTGGCTTGCGGCGCATGCAGAGGTTGTAACAAGTATTTCGAGGTTCTTCGAGAACTGGGCAATGAATTGGTTCGATCTGGGTAATCCGCGCCCTCTGCCAGCGCCGGATCCTTACATTCCGATCGTCTGGCCAGACGGAGAAGCCGTTCCGTTACCGGCGTGGCAGCCTGGTAGCGTCGATGAACTATCCTTCGCGCAATTAGTTGCCAGACGGCGTACTCGCCGCAGCTTTGGTAAATTGAAAAGTGAACACCTCGGCGCCCTTCTAGACCTCAGTTGCCGAGTACACCAGACGGGCGAGGCTTCGCTCGGATTTCCGATTACACGCCGACCAACGCCTTCTGCCGGCGCCATCCATCCGATTCACCTCTTGTTGATCAACCCCGGTGAAGCTACTTGGTACAGGTACGACGCATTCACGCATGCTCTGAAGGCAGTCAAAGCGAATTCAGACCCACGGGAGGCTCGCATCGCGATGGAGGCGATCGTGCCGGCCGCCGACGCAACGCTTATCGTATTCGCTGCTGAGGTCGGCAAAGTTGCAGCCAGGTATGCTCATCCTGCAAGCCTCATTTGGCGGGATGCCGGCGTACTGCTGGGATTTCTCGCTATGTCGGCGGAAGCGCTCGATTTGAGCTTCTGCCCGCTCGGAGTGACTGGAGAACCGTGGGTCTCTCAGTTACTCGATGAGGTTGGCTTGGTGGGGGTCGGTGTAGCTTTTGCCGGCTCGTAGCGCTGACGAGGCACCCGAAGAAGCCGTATCTGGGACACTAGGTCGCACCCGACTGCGACGGCCCCCCATGAGTTCGCTCACGCTAAGAGGGGAGTTCGTCATTTCAAACCACAAAACAGCGTCCAGCTCCGAAGGCCAGGCCCCGATCGCTTGGCTGAATCGCAGAAACTGGGACTCCAGCTCCAGATAGTTGCGTTCAACAGTGAGCGATTCATCGAAGAATCCGCCCAATGCGCCCGCACGAAGGACATGGATGTCCAAGATGGCCACATCGTTTGCGGTGAGCCAATTTCGCGCAATCCAAGATGCCGTCTTGAGCCCAATTCCAGGCGACCTGAGCAACCAGTTTCGCAGCGATTTGCCGGAATCGAGGGGTGGCGATCCGCTGGCAAGGCGGGCCAAAGCTGAACTCAGGTAGCTCGCCTTCTGCCGAGCAAAGCGGTATTTGATTCGCCGGTCGTTCACCTGCAAAGGCTCAGACAACAAGCTGAACAGATCGGCCTCCGATGGCGTCGAGTGGAGCACGCCTAGGGATTTGAGTCGCTGGAAAGCGGCAAGTCCGACATTCGCTGGGATTCCATGGCCGCCGAGAAGGCATGCTGCTACTTCCTGGGCCAGAGTCTCGCCAAGGCGGTGCTTGGCCGGCCCGCTGGTGACGCGACGTGCCATGACCTGATATGCCCAATACGCTGGGGTTGGGAATGCTTCGATCGCGCCCCACGGCAAGCCGGGGAGGACATCCGATTCGGCGTTTGGCAGATCGATCTGTACAACCGTATGGCCAAGTAGCACTGGTGCTGACTGTCTCATCGTGTCACATGTCCGTTCCCAAAGCGCTCATTTAGTAACTGCAAAACATGGTTGCGTTCGACAGGATTCATTTGGTCGAAACGGCCCAGCATCCGGGAGTGACGTCGTTTCGTCGCCTCCCGCTCACGAAAGGAGGCGCCGAAAAACGAAGCGTCGTGCAACTCTGATGGCTCTTCGAAGTTCAGCCACACGCACTCCTGCCGAACACCGAAATGGGTCTTTGCCGAAAAGGTCACCAATCGCCAGTCAGCCAGCCATTCGCGATACAACTCGCTGTCATAGCCGGAGACCATCACCATGCAAGGCAAAGCCGCCAGGATCGAAAGAAGGCGATCGTGGTCTCGATCAGAATACTCGTGACGGTAGATCTTTCCGTTGCGTCTCGTCTCTGCGAGATAGGGAGGATCCGAATAGACGAGTTCGCCACTTGAAAACGTGAAGCGTTCAAGGAAGGCAACTGCATCCCCATGCACAAGCTCGCAAGGTGTTGGGCGCTCACGGTGCCACCGTTCTATGACGGACCTATCGGCGTCGATTCCGATGTTCCGCCTTGCCGGTCGCTTGTTGCGCATGACGGCGCCACCGCCAAGATGAGACTCAATATAGATCGAGTGCGGCGGCATCAGATTGATCAACCGCTGGAAGCACTTGCCTTTTCCCCCTGGGTAACGCATAGGTGGATCATCGCCAGAACTGACGATGATGTCAACTTGATGAAAGGAAAATGTCGTCCAGCGATACGGCAAACCGTCGCTTAGGAAGCCGTCGAATCAAGAAGCGTGAAACCTCGGCAACAATCAACGGCAAGCGTAGTGCCGCAGGTTATCCGCCACGCTTGACACGTCGCCACTCCCACGGAACCACAGGTTCCGGCTTACAACCCCAGTAACGGGTCTGGCTGGCCGCTCCAAACCATAAGCGGCCACTGACTTTTTGTGGCTTGCTGACGACAATTTGCCGTAGTGAGCAATCCACCTCCAGGCTAAGATCATCCCCGCGAAAGCAACTTCAGTCCATCTGGACGCAACTCGCCGTTTGGCGAGACGTGCCGGTACAACGTCTGTCGAGTGACGCCGAGTTCCCCACACAGATCACCAACCACGGTTTCCGGCTGCCCCATCGCCGCCATGGCCAATCGCGCAGTTTCGTGGCGGTCATCTTGAACGGCCGCCCGCCGTTCCTGCCGCGTGCGCGTGCCGAGGCAAGCCCGGCCACGGTCCGCTCGGAAATCAACTCCCGTTCGAACTCGGCCAGCGCAGCAAAAATTCCGAACACAAGCTTGCCCGCTGCGGTCGTCGTGTCGACCGCCGCACCGTGACCGGTCAGGACTTTCAATCCCACGCTACGCGCAGTCAGGTCGTGCACGGTGTTGATCAGATGGCGCAAGATCACGGCCGAGCCGATCGAGCTTCCACACGATCAGCGTGTCGCCTTTACGGAGCGCTTTCAGGCAAGCAGCCAATCCCGGTCGATCATCTCGTCTGTCTGAAGCCAGATCTTCGTAGCGATGTGAAGGACTCACCCCGACGCCGATCAATGCATCGCGCTGCAGATCCGTGGATTGGGAGCCGTCCGTTTTTGATACCCGCATGTAGCCGATCAACATCTCTTCACCTGTCACATATACGTTCGATTATGTGACAGCGTGAGCTTGTCATTTTCAGAAGACGACTGCACCAGTTCATTGGGCTGGCCGCCGTGTGTGCAGCGGACTTCTGACCGTCAAAGGTCAGGAGTTCTATGCACGAAACGCCGCGAGGGGCTGGGATTGCTCAGAAGTCCAATGCACGGCGCGACGAAGCCGGAACCGCCGGAAATTCCGGCGATCACCCGGAAAGCTGCTTGATGTGCTCGACCAGGCGGCCGAACACCTCGTTCACGTATTCCAGCACCTTGGGTTCTGCGCCCTGCGCACGCAGCGAGTCTTTGAAGGCGTCCAGGTCGGACAGCCATTGCCGATGCAGTCGGCCCAGATCGTCGAGCTGAGGCCGGAAGACTTGCAGGTTGCCGCTCGCACGAAATGCCTGGTAGCCGCGCTCAAGCGTGGCCGCAGTGGTCAGCAGTTGCGCTCCCATTTGCTTGTGCTGTTCGGAGAACTCGGCCATGCCGTCATAGGGCCGCGATGCCTTGTTGCGTTCGGCTTCGGACGCCTCTTCCATGATGCGGGCGTAGCGGTAGAACCCTGGGAACTCGCGGGACAGCGCCATGAGTTGCTGGTCGGTCGTGCCGACCCATATCCTGTGCAGGTCAGGCACGTACCCCATCATGCGATTGATGACGGCATGGGCCTCGCTGACGCCCTGGGCGGCAAACTGTTGCATGTGCTGGTCGATCTTCGCGGCCAGTCGGCGGAATTCGTTCATGCTCATGTCCGTCACAAAAGGCGCGTTGATTGCCCTTGAGCCGTGAGAAGTGCCACCGCCTTCTTATCGAAGGAAACGAAGGTTTCCCCGCCAAGCCAATTGCCCTCGTAGGCAATAACGCCATCGGCAAAATCTCCGCCCGCGTCGAGCACCAGCAAGCCGGCCTCCACGGCTGGCCGGTTCACTTCCACGTTCGCAGCGGCAAGTAGTGCCCGGATCGCGCCGGCCGCGTCGGCTTGCTGGAAGCCATATACCCGGAGCAGCACCCAAACAAATTCGCATAGGCACGGCGTTGCTACCGCGATCAACTCGGCGTCGGTCAAGACTGTCGCGGCAACGTTCGCTTGTACGGGATCGTCGAGCACAACAGCACGCACAAGGACATTGGTATCGACTGCGACCTTCATTTCTTGCCTGCCCATCCAAGCGCCGCCGCCTCGTTGATTTCTTCGATGGTGGCAACCTTCTGCGTCCTGCCCGCGAGCAGGCCGACGAAGCTGGATATCGTCCCAGCGGGCCGCGCCGCCTTGAGTACGCCCCGACCATCTGGCAGTAAGTCCAGCTCGATCTTGTCGCCTGGCCTGATGCCGAGGTGTTGCAGTACGTCCTTCCGAAACGTCACTTGTCCCCGTGCGGTAACAGTCAATGTGGTCATGGTGCTGTGCCCTCGCAATCTCGTAGGTTGACG